>JAEYVD010000827.1 GCA_023432075.1 Pseudomonadota bacterium
GGGTAATCAGGTCATAGCGTTCAGGGCTGACGAGCAACTCGCGCCGCCCGTCCCGCAGCCGGCGATCCAGCCCTGGATCAACGGCGGCATCATAGCTGCCCTTGAACAAGGTTCCCGCTCGCAAAACACCGGGCAACAGTTCCGCGACAACGCGCTGCTCCAGACCGGGATACGTCGACAGCGCGCCGGCCGTTATCCCCGTGCCGAAACCGATCACCAGCGCAGAACGTGGCTCGCCCGCATGAATGACCAGCGGGAGCAGCGCTTGCAGACGCATATAGCGCAGGGATGGCATCGCATCGCCCGAATTCGAAACGCCTTGGATGTATAGGCGGCGGAACCTCTGATTCGATTCTCCGCGCTCGACGACTGCGACAGTCCCTCCCCTGCTCTCTTCGTAAAACACGATCGTGGCGTCTTTGGCGCCCGGCAGCAGTCGCGAAAGATGATCGGCCGGCAACGCCCAGCCCAGGATCAGCACGGCGCCCAACAGGCCCGCCGACACAGCCCGCGTCATGGATTCCTTCGAGCGCCAGGCTGCTGCAATGCCGATGACGCAGGCGAATGCAGCGAGAAGGACAAGGCCGCGCACGGTTCCCAGGCGCGGCAACACGACAAATGCGACAACAAGCGTACCGGCGATGCCGCCCAGCGTATTGCCGGCCAGGACCAGGCCCGTGCCCTGCCCGCGGCGGGCAGGCGGGACTGCGATCCGCAAGACGGCAGGAAAGGCCGCGCCAAGCAGCAAGGTTGGCACCAGCACCACCATCGCCCCGACAACCGCAAAGCGCGCGCTCATGCCCGCCAGACCGCTGTCGCTCCATTGCCGCACGGCAGCTTCGGCCATCGATTGCATTTTGATCAGCCACGGCCCCAGCAGTGCCACTTCAAGCAGCGCTGCCACGCCGGCGCCGGCAATCAGCAACGCAAATACGCGCCACGGGTCCTGGACACGGTGTTCCAGGCGCGCATAGATCGCCGATCCCAGCGCGAGTCCTGCAAGATACACCGCCAGCACCACGGAAAAGGCGAACGCCCGCGTGCTCATGAAAGGCACAACCATCTGCGACCACAAGACCTCATAACCCATCGCGACCGCGCCAGCGGCGGTGTAGAGGCCGATGGCCAGCCAAGCCTCGCCCGACAGGGCCTGGCCCGCTACTGGTCTTTCAGGGAAAGTGGATGGCGCGTGGCGCTGGAGCGACCAGGCGCCGGCTGCGGCCGCAAGATTCAAGCCCGCCGCCACGCAAGCGGCGCCAAACATCCCGAAAGCGGGGATAAGGACATAGGCAGGGAGCAAGGCGCCCGCGATCGCGCCCGCCGTATTGGCGGCATAGAGGATGCCTCCAGACCGCCCGACCTGGTCCGAGCCGCAAGCCCGCAACAGCACGGGCAAGGTGCCGCCCATGAGCATAGGGGGAATGGCCACCACCGCCAGAAGCCCCAGCCAGGCTGCGCCGGACCACGTCTGCTCAGCATGGGCAAACAGCGGTGCACCATGCGCCAGCACCCAGGTCACACCCAATGCCAGCACCCCCACGGCAAGCTCGATGCTGGCATACAGGCCCAGGGGCCGCGGACTTGTATCGGCCACGCGACCCAGCCACGCGCTGCCTAAGGCCAGACCAAAGAAAAAGGCGCTGACCGCGATGGCGATGGCATGAACCTCCACCCCCACGATCAGCGTGAGCTGCTTGATCCAGAGGATCTGGAATATCAATGCCGCCATACCGGAAAGCGCCAGCAGTCCTGCCGGCGCCCACAGACCGGTAACCCGCTTCGAGCCCGAGGCGACGTTTGACCCGATACGTGAATCTTGCAGCGTTGGATTCATGAACACCTGCTCTTTTGTGGGGAAACAGGCGGTGGCGAACACACCCGCCACCGCCTGGCGCGTCACTTGCCCTGCTTCTTCGCCGCTTCCTCGAAACGCCTTTCGATTTCGCGATCCACTTCCTCCTGGACCTGGTCCACACTGAATGAGGCAGGCCGCTGGCTGGGCGGATAATCGATGAACGTCTTGAGGAACTCTCCGGCCTTCATCGAAGCGATGAGTGGCAGGTAATCGTTCTTCACGAGCCAGTCGTAATACTGGTTGGAGACGACGTCCGCGCGTTCATAAGGATCCATGCGCAGGTTGAACAGTTTCGGCACACGCAGGCACACGAACGGGTCCTTCCAAACTGCGAACCCGCCTGGCGCCTGCTGCTCGCAAAAGACGGCCTTCCAGTTCTGATACCGCATCGCGACCAGCATGCCGTCGTCGTTGAAGTAAAAGAAGTCTTCGCGTGCGCTTTCCGGCGCCTTGCCAGTCAGGTAGTCAAGCTGGTTGTAGCCGTCAAGGTGCACCTTGTAGCTCTTGCCTGCCCCGTCCGGGGTCCAGCCTTTCAGCAGCCGCTCTTTGACGTCCTGATCCCCGACCGCTGCCAGAAGCGTGGGAAACCAATCGAGACCCGAGACCATGCCCGTCTTGATTTCTCCGGCAGGAATGTGGCCTGGCCAGCGGATCATCGCGGGAACGCGGTAAGCGCCCTCCCAGTTCGAGTTTTTCTCATTGCGGAATGGCGTCGTGGCCGCGTCCGGCCAACTGAACTGATTTGGCCCGTTGTCGGTGGTGTAGATCACGATGGTGTTGTCCGCGATCCCCAGGTCGTCCAGCTTTTTCAGGAGTTTGCCCACGTCCTGATCATGCTCCCACATGCCGTCGGCATAGTCGTTGCCGGGCATGCCGCTCTTGCCGCGATGCTCTGGCCGGATATGGGTGTAGACGTGCATGCGGGTTGTGTTCATCCAGACAAAGAACGGCTTCTCGTCCTTGCCATGCTTGTCCAGATAGTCCAGCGCCGCGCCCACCGTTTCATCGTCGATGGTTTCCATGCGTTTGGCGGTCAGCGCTCCGGTATCCTCTATTTTCCCGTCGGCACTGGCCTTGATGACACCGCGCGGCTGATAACTCTTGATGATCGGGTCGTTAGAGTTCTTGGGCCAATACGGACGCTCGGGTTCTTCCTCGGCGTTCAGGTGGTAAAGATTGCCGAAGAATTGATCGAAGCCGTGTTTGGTCGGCAGGTACTCGTCGCGGTCGCCCAGGTGATTTTTTCCGAATTGCGCGGTGGCGTAACCGTGGGACTTCAGCGCCTGGGCAATCGTGATGTCACGATCCTGCAGGCCGACCGGTGCGCCGGGCATGCCCACCTTGGAAAGACCGGTGCGACGCGCCACCTGACCGGTGATGAAGGTTGAGCGGCCAGCTGTGCAACTGTTCTCCGCATAGTAGTCCGTGAAGATCAGGCCTTCTTTGGCGATACGGTCGATGTTTGGCGTGTTGTAACCGACCACCCCCTTGCCGTAGGCGCTGATGTTTGTTTGGCCAATGTCGTCGCCAAAGATGACGAGTATGTTGGGCTTCTTTCCTGAATCCTGAGCTTTGGCCGGCGTACTCTGGGCCTGAGCCCCGCCCGCTAGCGCAAGGCTGCTCGCGGCCAGCAAGGCCGCTCCCCACCATCGTCTTGCTTTCATCACTGCTCTCCTTGCCCGCGGACGGGCTCCTGGTCAACAGAAACAATCAAGGTTTTTCCGACTGATAGATCCGCTTCCACTCGTTCTTCATATCGACGACTGTCCACCCGTGCGCGCGCGCCGCGTCTAGCGCTTTATCCAGGCGTCCGAAGCTGGAATCCCTGTCATAGGCCCACTCACGCTTGGCGTCGGTGTGATGCACCATACCCGCGAAGCGCCGGCCGGGTCCGGCGGTGGTCCACTGAAGCATCTGCAAGTCGCCATCGGAATTGCCGAAAGCCAGGATGGGACGACGCCCGATGTAGCGTTGGATTGCGACGGGTTTACCCGGGCCGTCATCCAGAAAGTCCAGTTTGCGCAGACGCATGATCTGGAGCACGCCGCCATCTGTCTGGAGCTCGGAGACGAAGCTGGTGCCGATCACCTGCTCGGGCGGAATGCCGTAGGCGGCCTGCGTCCAGGGACGCATGAATTCAGTTTCACCGCCGGACACGATGTAGGTTTTGAAGCCGTGCGCGCGCAGGTAAACCAGCAATTCGCGCATCGGCTGAAACGTCATGCTGCTGTAGGCCATGCCGGTGGTTGGATGGCGCGCGTCCTGCATCCACTGAGTGACGCGTTCCGAGAACTGTTCAACGGTCATGTCAGTATGGGTTGCGGCAACAAGTGTCTTCAAACCCTGCTCGCCAGACCGCGCAAGCGCCGCTTTATCACCATCCAGCACGGCTTTGAACGGCTGGGTCGTTTTCCATTCTGGATGGAGAGGAGCCTGGGCACGGACTTCATCCATCGCAAATAGCACTTCGAAATACATGGGCTGCTCGCTCCAGAGCGTGCCATCGTTATCGAAAACCGCGATACGTTCTTCGGGCGGTACAAAATCCGGGCTGCCCGGCTGTGTCACCGCATTCACGAATTCGACGATGGCGGCGCGCGATGGACCGTCATTCCACGACGCCAGATCGGCTTGGGTCCGGGACTGTGGCGCTGCGCATCCGGCCAGCAGGCAAATTGCGCAGAGCCACGCCCACGCGAGCCATCGTTGGGCCAGTCCGCGATCATTGATGTGCCGCATCGGCTTCTCCCGTTCGAGGTGAGCATTCATGGTGAAGAGGGTTTAATTCCTTGGGCAACGCGTGAACCTCGCGCGGCCGCTTGCGCC
Source organism: Pseudomonadota bacterium (assembly GCA_023432075.1). Classification (GTDB taxonomy): domain Bacteria; phylum Pseudomonadota; class Gammaproteobacteria; order Burkholderiales; family Burkholderiaceae_B; genus Achromobacter. The sequence continues at coordinate 4,682 of JAEYVD010000827.1, forward strand.
ATGCGCTTCGCCAGGCACGGCTGCGCGACGCCAGCGGGGTCCGCCATTCGGTCTTCCCCCCGTTGGTTCCGTACGCGTACCGCAGCGTGCTTTCCACAAACTGGCGATCGTCTTCCGCCAGGGGAGCCACCGCAACGCGCAACGCAGTCGCTCCGCTGCTACGCCGTATCCACCGATAGCAATCGCTCAGGACCGGCCGCGCAGCCCGCGCCTCCCGCCGCCAGGCGAGCCAATAGCGAGGTTCGCTGGCCAGCCAGCGCGACCGCGCGTGCTTGGCGGCGGAGCCCAGCGCACGTGCGAGGCGTTGCCACCAGGCGCGGCCGAGCCACAACGCGAGCCCCGCAGCCGCCAGCCCGATGACCGCGGGCATGGCCCAATCGGGGATTGCCCAGCGCAAGCCATGGCGAAGTGTGGCCAGGTCGGCTTCTAGCGAGAATGGCGGTGGGGTTGCTTGGGCGGCAGCGACTTCCACCTGGCGGCCGGGCAACATCTGGTTCTTCGCCGAACCCGTGCGTGTGTCGGTCCAATGCAAAGTCAAAGACGGCAATGCGAAGCTGCCTGCCTCTTGCGCAACGTAGTCGGCACGGTCGATCCGTTGCGCACCCACAAAGCCGCCGCGTCCATCTGTCAGCGTGACGACCTCCGGCTCGCGCGGATAGCGTTTGAAATGCGGAATATCCTCGAGCGGCGCTGGCGGGAGCAGCATCGGTTGAACACCATCGGCGCGCTGTGTAACGCTGCGGGTGATGCGACCACCCTGCACCATCGGATCAGGAGTCAGCGTGTAAGACTGCGTCACGGAAAGATCCCCGACGACGTTGCCTTGCCGCGCATCGCCCGTGATCTTGATGGTCAGCGGCGCGCTCTCTGCCGTCACCGGCGCGCTGGCCTGTCCAATCTGCGCCGTCACGCGCAATGCGGGTATGTGCAGGGCGCCTGCGGACTCCACGGTCAACAGGTAGGTGTAGCGCAGCCCGTTCAAGGGTTGACCGTCCTGATCGTCGCGCACCAGGTCTCCATGACCGGACGGCGGCGTGATCGTGACGCCGGGCAGTTCGAGCTTGGGCAATTGGGGGGGCTGCGTGAACCAGGTGCTGGTCATGACTTCAAGTTGCAGCTTGATCGTGGCGCCCGTCTGCCCCTGCGCGGGCGCCGAGGCGGTCACGCGCAGCACCGGGGCGTCCTGGGCCTGCACGGGGCGCGCCAGCATCGCGATCAACGCGACAGCCATCAGCAGGCAGCATCGGCAGACCAGGCGCATCATTGCTGTCTTCCCGAATCCTGCGCGGCGAACTTGCCGCGCAGAAAGCGCGCTGGCGACAGGTTCAGCGTGCGCAACCAGACGTCTTCCGACGCCGCTTGCGGGACCTGGACCGTGGCCATCTGGCCGGACTTGGCCGTCTTGTCCGCCATGCTCTGGTCGGGCGGCTCGGACTGGCCGTCCTGCTGCTCCTGGCTCATCGCCGCAAGCAGGCGGGTCACGATACCGCGGTTGACCACTGCGGGCTGCCATCCCGGCTTAAGTGCAAGGGCCCGGTCGTAGGCCGCAAGTGCCGCATCGTAGCGATGCAGCCGGACCTGGGTATTGCCGACATAAAAGTAGGCTTCGGGCGTGGTTTGCTGGGAAAAAGCCGTCAATGCCACTTCATAGTCGCCGGCCGCATAGGCCGCTCGTCCTTTCCAGTATGGGTCGCGGAAGTGCCCGGCCGCCTCGCCAAAATCTCCGTGCTCGAAGGCCATCCGTCCTTGCTGATCCGGCGTGAGGAAAGCGTCGGCCAGACTGGCGGCATGCGCCGGTGGCGGCGTGGCGGCAAACACGGCCGCCAGCAGGCAGGCTTGCCATGGCACCCGCCAGCCGCGCCGCAGCCCAAGCAGTGCCAGCAACGCCAAGGGCCAGCACAACCAGTAGCCCGCGTCCTTCCAATGCGCGGGGTCGCCCATGTCGTCCTGGACGGCATTGAAATGCTTTTGCGCGTGCAGCGTGACCCAATCGAGGTCGTCCGGCGTCCCGGTCAGGCTACCCAGCGATGCCCCGGCCGCTTGCGCAAGGCCGCGCAAGGCGGTCTCGTCGATGCCACCCTGTTGCGCCGACCTGCCCACCGCCATGACAAGGATTTGCAGATGGCTGGCTGCCTTTGCCCGTTCGCGCACGGCATCCGGCGCGGGAGCGCCATCGGTCATGATCAGCAGCGTGCCGCCGGCACGTTCGGCCGACAGCACCTGCGCCGCCAAATCGATAACACCGGGCACATCGCGACCGTCGCGGTCAATGAGATCCGTAGACAAGGCCTGGATAAACAGGTCCAGCAGATCGCGATCATCGGTCGGCGGAAGCACAAGATGGCTGCTACCCGCGTAAGCGATCAGCCCCATCTTGCTGCCCGCCCGCCTGGCTGCCAGATCGCGCAGCGTCTGCTTGGAGGCTTCAAGCCGCGACGGCGGCACGTCAGTGGCGTCCATGGTCGCCGACAGGTCCACGGCCACGACCAGGGGCGCGACGTTGTCCAGAAAGTCCGGCTCATCCCGCTGCCAGGCGGGGCCAGCGGCGGCCACCGAGCCCAGTGCAAGCATCACCGCCAACAGATCCAACGGGCGTAGTCCCCGCGATCCGGCAGTGTGCACCAGCAGATAGGGCAACAGGGCCGGCGCAATACCGCTGTCCCGGCCTGCACCCGCCCGCTGCGCACGCCCGGCCGCCCACAAAGCCACCGCCAGCGCGACGCCCAGCAGGAACCATGGACGCAGAAAATGGAAGGCGCTCAGGTCCATGTTGCGCCTTGTGAATTCTGTGCCGCCCCGAATCGCGACCGCATTGCCCCCACCGTGTGCCAAACCGCCAGCAATCCCAACGCTGCGGCCAAAGGAACCCAGAAGTAATCGTGCTTGGGCTGGTGACGCAGTGTTTTCACCTCCTGCGGAGTCATCTGGTCCAGCGTTTGATAGACGGCCTGGAGCGCAGTCTGGTCGGCGGCGCGGAAAAAACGTCCCCCTGTCGTGTTGGCAATGGATTGCAAGGCCTCGAAGTCCACCCGGTTCTCGCCGCTGGCCTTCGGATCGCCGATGCCTATCGTATGTACGACGATGTGGTGCGTCGAGGCGAGCTGCGCCGCGCGCGACGGTGGCACCGCGCTGCCGGTGTCGTTGCCGTCGGTCAGCAGAATCATCACCTTGTCGCGTTCCCGCGCCTTGTCCAGCATGCGGATGCCCAGTCCAATCGCGTCTCCGATGGCGGTGTTTGGCCCGGCCATGCCAACGGCAGTCTGATCCAGCAAAAGGCTCAGGGCTGCGTGGTCACGGGTCAGGGGCGCCTGGGGATAGGCGCCCGTGCCGAACACGATCAATCCCAGTCTGTCATCGCGGCGTTTGGCGATGAAATCCGCCACCACCTTTCTGACGGCTTGCCAGCGCGTCGCGGGTTGACCATTGGCATCTTGAAAATCCGCGCTGTCCATGGATTGCGAAATGTCGACGGCCAGCAGGATGTCTCGCATGGGTTCGGTATGGGTCAGCGGCGGCTCGATCCATTGCGGCCGCGCCAGCGCCAGCAGCAACAACAACCACACCGCCCCGTTCAGCCAGAGCTGCCCTCGGCCCGCCTGCACGCCCGGCCGCGTTGGCGACCTGCCCGTCAGCCTGGCCATCGTGTCAAAGAACGGAGTTCGCAATGCGCTGCGCGCCTGCATGTAGGGCGGCAGCCAGTGATAGGCCAGCCACGCCAATGGCGCCGCGGCTAGCAGCCAGGGATATTCAAGCCGCCACATGATGTCGTTCCATCCAGTGGCGGCTGGCGGCCAGCAACTGCCGCAGGTCCGAAGGATCCAGGGCGTTCACGCGCGCGTTCGGCGCATAGGCCAGTGTTTCAAGCAACTGCGCGCCGTTACCCGGCAGCGTCGCTCCGCTGCTCGCCAGCCAGGCCACCCACGTTTCGCCGTTCAGTGCCGCGACTTGGCCGTCGGACCCTTGGGCGGCCAGCGCTGTGCGTTTGAGCAGCGACGGCAGCGAACGTGCTGCAAGCGGATTGACAACTATGTCTGCTTCAAGCTGACGCAATTCGGACAGCGCCTCGCGCCGGTACCGGTTCCGGTGCCACCGGCGCCATGAGCGCGCCGCAAGCCAGCCTGTCGCGATCGCCGCGAGCAAGGCCACCACCACCCAACCCCAGGTTTGCGGCCAATAGGAGACCGGGGCTGGCAAAGGCAGTTCGCGCAATTGGTCAAGGCCCGGCAGGTCTTCATTCATGGCCGCCCTCCCCAAGCCTGCCGCCCCAGTTCGCGGCGCAGTTGCGTCAGTTCGTCCGTCGCCGTATCGATGCTAAGGAGCGGTACACGGCTGCGCCGCAGCAGTTCAGCTACTTCACGCAGCCGGCCGCTGAAGAAATTAGCCAACGGTTGGCGCACGTTCTTGCGCCCTACGGGGATCTCCAAGTGAAGCTCGCCTTGCGTGACGAGCATATGCCCCCTGCTTGGCAGGTTCTGCGCCATGGGATCGAAAATGAGCGCCGCGATGACGTCGTTATGGGCCGCCAGCAAGCGCAAGCTTCGAAGCGTGTTGTCATCGGCGCCGAAGAAATCGCTCAGGATGCATATCAGGCTATCGTGCGGCGACTGCGCCAGGGCCGCGCGCAGCGCAGCGTTCAAGCCTTCCGGTCGCGACTGGTCAGAGCGCTGCGCCGAAAGACCCTGATTCGCTCTGACCAGTTCAGCCAGCAATGCCCGTATCCGATCTCGGCTGCGCAGCGGCTTGAAGCTGCGCTGCCCGTCGTCGTCGAACACAATTCCGCCGACACGATCGCCAGCATGCAGTGACATCCAGGCGGCCGCAGCCGCCAGGCGTGCGCCAACCGCGCACTTGAACGCCCGCACCGATCCGAAGTACATGCTCATGCGCTGATCCGCCAGGATCAGCGTGGGCCTGTCTCGCTCCTCGGTGAAGCTGCGCACATAAGGCTTGCCATATCGTAGTGATGCTCTCAAGTCCAACTGACGCAGATCATCTCCGGCGACGTACCGTCGCAACTCGGCAAAGTCCAGGCCGCGGCCGCGCAGCCGCGAACCATGCAGCCCCGCAAGCACGCTGCCGCGTTGCGGCGTTGACCGAAATGACAGCCCGGCCATGGCCCCTTCTAAAGCCATGAGTTCGGCCAGCGGCGGATGGACGGGATGCGCTTGCATGCGGCGCCCCTCAGGCCGGCACTGCGACCGTGTCAAGCAGGCGGTCTATCACCGCGTCTGGGGTCACGCCGTCGGCCACTGCATCGTAGGAAAGATGCAGGCGATGGCAAAGCACCGGATGCGCCATCGCGCGCACGTCATCGGGCGTACTGAAGTCGGCGCCTGATAGCCAGGCGTGGGCGCGGGCTGCCCGGTCCAATGCAATGGCGCCGCGCGGACTCGCGCCCACCTGTATCCAGCGGGCCATATCCGGGTCATTCGGATGACGAGTCGCATTGACCAAGTCGACAATGTAGCGATCGGTAGCTGCCGAGACGTAAACCGCCGCTGCTTCCGCCCGGCAGGCGAACAGGTCATCCTGGGACAAACGGGTGGCGGTGTCTGTCGGCTGGGACGGGCTGCGTAGCAGCGCGAGCATCTCCGCCTCGTCGTCGGGCGCGGGATAGTCGAAACTGATCTTCATCAGGAACCGGTCCATCTGCGCTTCAGGCAAGGGATAGGTGCCCTCCTGCTCAATGGGATTCTGCGTCGCGAGCACCATGAACAAGGGCAGCATGGGCCGCGTCTCACCGCCCACGGTGATCTGCCGTTCTTCCATCGCTTCCAGCAGGGCCGACTGGACCTTGGCGGGCGCCCGGTTCACCTCGTCGGCGAGAATGAGATTGCCGAATAGCGGACCGGGCTGGAATGCCACCTTGTTTCGACCTTCGGCGTCCTGCTGAAGCACATCGGCGCCCGTGATGTCCGAAGGAAGCAGGTCGGGCGTGAACTGGATGCGGCGCATCTGTGCCGCGAGATGCGCCGCCAGCGCCTTGACGGAACGCGTCTTGGCCAGTCCGGGCAGGCTTTCGAGCAGGACATGTCCGTCGGCCAGCAGCGCCACGATGATCTTGCGGATGACCTGCGCTTGCCCCAGCACCTCCCGGGAGACTGCCTGTTCAAGCGCCAGAATGCCGTCACGGTTCGCCATGCATCTTCCCCTTCCCTTGGATCGGCTGCTCGCGAGGAGCGGCTGCTAACGACTGGCGACGCTGCGCTGACGAGCCTCAGCCGACTTCCATTGTTCCGGCGTCATGACCGTCCGGAACCCGAGATGTGACATGGGATTGAGCGGGTCAGTGCCGCGCCGCGCGCTGGCGCGATAGCTGATGCAGTACGTGTCGCTGCACAGAAACGAACCACCGCGAGTGACCCGCTTAGGTGCCGTGGCGGGCACGTTGCCATCGCTGGGATCAAAGCTATCAGCCGGGCCGGCAGGATCCATTGGAGGTTGGCGAAACTGCGCCTGCACGTTGAAAGCATCCGCCCGATACCAGTCCGCCGTCCATTGCCAGACATTGCCGGCCATGTCGTACAGGCCATACCCGTTGGCCGCGTAGCTTCCCACGGGCGTCGTGCCCACCTGCACTTTTTCGTCCTTGACCACGGGAAACGGCTGCTGCTGCCGGGTATCCCAGATATTCGCCATGGCTTGGCCTTGCGGCTGAAGGTCGTTGCCCCAACTGTAGGTGGCCTGCTCGAAACCGCCTCGTGCCGCGAACTCCCACTCGGCCTCGGTCGGGAGGCGTTTCCCCGCCCACTTGGCATAGGCCTGGGCGTCTTCATACGACACCTGCACGACTGGATGTTCGTCCTTGCCGTCGATATTGCTCCCGGGTCCTTGCGGATGGCGCCAATTGGCGCCGGGCACGAAACGCCACCAGCGTGAATAGTCGCGTAGCGACACCTCGGTTTCGGTGCCGACGAACACCATGGCCCCGGGAACCAGCGCGCTGTCATCCGGGCGCGGCGTGCCGGGTGGCAACTGGGGACGCAGATCTTCCCAGCGCGGCTTTTGCTCTGCGGTTGTAACGTAGCCGGTGGCGTCGACGAACCGGCGGAACTCTTTATTGGTGACGTCGTGCACGTCCATCCAGAATCCGCTCAGCCGTACCTTGTGTGCGGGGCGTTCATTGGGCTGAGACATCTGATGATCATTGCCCATCAGAAATTCGGTCCCGGGAATCCAGGCCATGCCTGCCGGCCCACTTTTGCCATCGCCCAATTTGACGACATGCGGCTGGGGAGTGGCGGATGTGCCCGCGACATAAGCCCCGATTGCGGCCGAAGCCCCAAGAATCGCCGCGAGCGCCAGTCCGATCTTCAGCTTCTGTTTCACTTGCTCTCTCCCTCAGTCGAGTCAAGCCAAAACTGCGTGCGCCGCGACTCCATCCAGCCGGCCATGAAAGCGGATTCGGCTGTGAAGAGCTGGGCGGTTTGAATGGGCTACCGTCGCTAGAAAGTAGAGCCATTTTTGAGGCGGCGCTATCCGAAATGCGAAAACTACGAATTCGCTTTTAAAAAAATTCCGACTCGCAGCAGCGCGAAGAAACTCAACGCCAACTTACCCAAATGACTGAGGAGTCATTCACAGGGATACCCAATTTTCGAGCGATGTCGATCGAAATACTGCCAACCTTGGACGCAATGTCGCAACCCACACGGCAACACTTCCACGTTCATCTCCAGGCAGTGCCTACTTGGATATAGAAGGCATTTTGGTCCTTGCTGTGCGCCACATCCAGACCAACGGCCAAACCGAGCGAGCGCGCGAGCAAGTACCGAAAGCCCGTGCCCACGCTGACGACATTCTGGGCCTCTGAGAACGAGCGCCAATTGCCGTAAGCCTTTCCGACCCCGGTAAATGCCAGTACCGACCATCGAGGAGTGACATTCCAGCGCAGTTCGGTTTCCAGCACGACCGCGTCGCGATCCTGATAGCGCCCGCGCGCTACACCACGCAGATCGACATAGGGTTGGGCGTAGAACGGTACGGTGCCACGTGTGAACTGACCATCGGTGCGCAGGCCTAACGTCCAGCGTTCCTTCAGCGGAAGCCAGTGGTATCCACGCGCTCGATAGCTTTCGAAAGGTTGATCGCTGCCCAACCAATTGCGTGCAAGCTCTGCCGTGAATTCGGCATACGATCCGCGATTCGGGTAGAAGATGTTGTCCCGCGTGTCGTACTCCAATACTGCGCCAGCCTTTCCAATGTGGCCGACCTGCTGCTCCAGGGAAAGCTCGGATGCGGCCGTGCCGGTGAAGCGGGTGCTGGAATGAAAATAGGAATATCGCGGGCCGGCGTACCAACGGCTGTCTCCAAGCCGAGCTAGCACTTGCTGCACCAGAAACGTGCCTCTGACTTGGTAGTTCCGCCCGCTATCGACGGCACCGTAGTATTCCAGGTTGGCTCGACCCTGTGCAATCGCGCCAAGATAGCGATACCGGTCTCCCGACCAGTTATGGAAGTGAAAGAGAGCTCCGCCCCGCGTACCGTTTGCAGTGGCCAGGCCACCGACACCGGTGATATTGGGAGGCGGTTTTCGCCCTTCCATGGCCTCACCGCCCTCCTGCGCGTCAGCCTCTGAAAAATACAGCAGCATCACTCCCCCTCCGTATCCCACTGCTGGCTCGGTAATGACGACCGGCACTGGCAATGCGCCACGGTTACGAAGCAGGAAATCGCTAGCGTCGAGCCCTCCATCGGACTTGTCAGTCATGAGGGGTGCGTCAGCCCAGGCGGCGGCATTCAGCCAACACGCAACAAACATAGTAGCGAGCGCCGCATGCGTCATCTGAATTGGCCGGCGAGGTATCGCGCGGAGGCTAGCGCATCGTCTCGAAATCTTTGGGTTTTCAAGTGCCATCTATGGCCGCCTTCGCCGGAACGTATGGCCTAAGTATTGCCGACGCGTTCGGATAAAGCCTAGTGACACATTGCAGCGCTCACCCGGCAAATGCTGCGCCCGGGCGCGGGGCTGTGGAGTGCGAAGCATGTTCCGGAGTCACGTCCGCCAATTTCCAACTTTATGTCCCGCTGCCGCCAATTCTCAACTTTATGTCCACCGACTCTACTGTCGCAAGGTGCCCTCTGCAGCCCGCATCGACATGGGCGCAACGCCGAGCCTGCGCTCGAACGCCCGCGACATCTGCTGCCGGCCCGAGAACCCGCATCGCAGCGCGATCTTGTCCAGTGACTGATTGGTGCTCGACAACAGCTCTCTGGCCAGATCCACCTGCGCGGCACGGATGTACTGCGCGGGAGAGATTCCGTACACCTCTTTGAAGGTCCGGGAAAGCTGCCGCGTGCCCAGGCAGACGTGCTCCGCGACCTCCTCCACCGTGACGCCATGTTCCAGACGGGCCAGGATGAAGTCTGTCGCGCGCCGCAAGCGGTCTGACGAACCGCCGTACGCCGCCAACGCCATGCTTTGCTGGCCCTGGCCTGGGGCGCGCACGCGGTAGACGACCAGTTCACGGGCAACATCGAGCGCCAGTTCCCTGCCGAAATCCTCGTCGACCAGACTCAACGCCAGGTCGATTCCCGCCGTGGCGCCCGCGGCGGTAAAGGTCTTTCCTTCGCGCGTGATGATGGCATCGTTGTCGACGAGTACCGTGGGGTACAGCTCAGACAGCTTGTCGGCCTGGCCCCAATGTGTGGTCGCGGTCTTGCCCGCCAGAAGGCCCGTCTCAGCCAGAACAAAGGCGCCCGTGCAGACCGAACCCAACCGGCGGACGCGCGGCTCCACAGCGAGCAACCAGTTCCTGAGCTGGGCGTCGTGCATCGCATTCATGACCCCGGGGCCGCCCGCGACAATCAGCGTGTCGAATGCACAGATATCGGGCGGCGGCAACGCCGCCGTCTGCAGCCGAAGATTCGAGGAACATGTGATCTCCCCACCGAATGTGGAAAGCGCCGTAATCCGGTAGCGATCGGGTTCACGTACGTCGCGCAGGTGGCAATTGGCCCGGCTGAAAACATCGGCCGGGCCGGTGGCGTCAAGCAAGAGCACATCGTCGAAAACGACAATGCCGATTTCGCGCGTGCCCTTGAACGCCCTTTCCGTCACGTCAGGTTCAATCCGCGACGAAGCCACTTTCCTTGGCAACTTGCTGCCACTGCGCATATTCCCTCTTCATGGTATCGGCGAGCGACGCGGAATCTCCATCGCCGACCTCGAGTCCCGCCGCCTGTAGCGATGTCCGGATTTTCTCATTCATCACGACTTTGCGGACAGCCGTGCGGTAGCGTTCGATGGTTTCCGGGCTGGCCTTGCTGGTCAGGAAGTAGGAAAACCATTCCTGCGCCACCAGAGTATCGAAACCCGCCTCCGGAAACGCGGGCACGTCCGGCAATTGGGAAAACCGGTTCTTGCCCGTAATGGCCAGGATACGCAGCTTGCCCGCCCGATGGTGGTCGAGAATATCACTCGGCGCGAGGAAGGCAAAAGGCAGTTGGCCCGACAGCACGTCGGCCAGCGCTGGCGCGGAGCCTCGGTATGCGACCTGGCTGAATTCGCAGCCCAGTTCGCGCTGAAGCAGCACGCCTGAAAAGTGAAACGCGCTTCCAGAGGCCGGAGACCCGTAAAACCCCAGCTTGGGATCCCGAGGAATGAGCGCAACCGCCTCCTTGAGCGTCTTCGCCGGCACGTTGGGTGCACAAACGAACGCAATCGGCGCGGTGGCGACGGTGCCCACCGGCACGAAGTCCCGAAACGGATCGTACGGCAGGTTCCGGTAGGTGTGCGGATAGATGACCATCGAGGACCCGATGGTCTGCAATAGCACGCTGCCGTCCGCGGGTCCGGTCTGGGCGTAGCTGACGGCAACCTGACCGCCGGCGCCGAAACGGTTCTCGACAATCACGTTCGAGTTCAAGCTTGCGGCCAGCTCCGGCGCCACCAATCTGGCTATTCGATCACCCGTCGCTCCCGGCGGGAAACCGACTAGCAGGCGTACCGTGCTGGGCTGGTTTTGCTGCGATCTCGCCATGCCCGGCGCCGCCAAAGCCAGCGCGCCGAGCAGTCGAAGACAATTTCTTCTGCCGTTCATCATTTCCCCTTGCGTGTACGGCCGCATGACCGCGGCTCTGATGTGTCGAGTTTGCCGGCAATTCCGCGCTGCATCGGACATTCTCGGCACGTTCTCGGACATCAGCCGCATAAATCTGCGTCGCATGTCAGAAAATGCACGCACTATGTCCGGTGACGGATCGGGTTTGACCACATGCTTGGCCCCATGAACACCCAACCCAAAACCCGCATCGGCATGCTTGTCTTCCCGATGATGACGTCGCTGGACATTCTTGGTCCCTTCGAGGTCCTGGCGCGCGCGCCCTCCTGCCATGCTGAACTAGTCTGGAAGGATCGAGCTCCCTTGAAGGGAGATACCGGCCTGACCATCGTGCCGGACCGGGGGTTTGCCGACGCACCGCAATACGACGTCATCGTCGTGCCTGGCGGCCCTGGCCAGACGGCGTTGATGGAAGATGCCGAGGTGATCCAGTTTCTGCGGGATCAGGCGGCGGGCGCGGAGCTCGTCACGTCAGTGTGTACCGGTTCCCTGCTCCTCGCCGCAGCCGGTCTTTTGCACGGCAAGAAGGCGACGTGCCACTGGCTCTCCATCGATCAGCTCCCGATTTTTGGCGTCGAGGCCGTGCCCGATCGGGTTGTCGTGGACGGCGACAGGATCACCGGCGCGGGCGTGACGTCGGGACTGGATTTTGCTTTCACGGTGCTCGCCGCGATACGCGGTGAAGAGGCTGCCAAAGCCTTGCAACTGATGCTTGAATACGACCCCGCTCCGCCCTTTGATAGCGGCCACCCGCGCGTAGCCAGCGCAGACCTCGTCGAGAAAGTCCGTCACGCGGCGGACAGCATGATCCGAGAACGGCGCGCGGTCTCAGTGCGGGTCGCGCAGGGCATCGTCGCGACATGATGACCACAAGCCGTCGCCCCAACGTGCGGGCAGCGTACCAACCGGTGCTGTGGCATGTCTGAATTTCGATGATGGGCATAGCGTCGCGCCATTCTCGCTTGGCGTCCATTGCGCTATGGGCCATCGCCGCATGCCTGCTGCTCCGTATTGTCATCCCCGCCGGCTACATGCCGGCGCCGGGCAATGCGGAGCGCACAGTCTCGATCACTTTCTGTAGCGGCAACGGCACCCTGTTGCTGCTGAAGTCCGTTTCGGCGCAGACCAGCCGCCCGGACTCCCACGAAGCCGCCTCCGACGTCTGCGCGTTCGGACTCCATGCGGCGCAGGCCTTGATCGGGCATTTTCAGTCGGCACAGCCGAGCGCTCCGACGGCCTACGCAACCCTGCAATTCCAGGAATCAGCAGTCCCGCGTCCTCAGGATCCAAGCGGTCCCCCACTAGGCGCCAGAGCCCCTCCCCTCGCCTGACGATCTCGCTTTCGATTCTCGTCGGCGCCCCGATCGCGCATGTACAGCCTGCTCTGCAACCGCAGTAGCGGGCGCCATCGCGACCCCAGAACCTGCTTCCCGCGACATGTGAGCCACGACCTCGCGCGCGGTCGATAACAGGTGACATGGCGGCCGAATCGTCTCACCCGTTTCAAAGAATTCCAATCATGTCTTGCCCTCATTACGCCAAGCGGCTCAGCGCGTCCGCGCTGACAGCCACGCTCGCGGCAGCCAGTTTGCCCGCGCTGTCCCAAGAAGCCGAACCTACCGTCACGCTTGATCCGGTACAAGTCACCGCTCGGTCAGCCAGTCTTTCGGCATCCAACGCGTTGTCTGCGACCAAGACCGATACGCCACTGATGGAGATTCCACAGTCCGTGCAGATCATTACCAGTACCCTGATCGATGAACAGCAAGCCCGGTCGCTGAGCGATGTGCTGGTCAATGTGTCCGGCGTGCGGGCCACCAAGCCGGAAGAACTGCTGTTTGCCCAACCCATCGTGCGCGGCTTTCCCGCGGAGATTTACCCGAATGGCATGCCCGCCTTCGGCGGCACGGCCGCCTCCGTCGGTCCCCACAGCCGGG
>JAEYVD010000005.1 GCA_023432075.1 Pseudomonadota bacterium
TACTGCGCGATGGCCAAGCGTTTCGCCACCGACATGGGCTTCCAGATATGCCTGGACGCGCAACAGATCCATGGTGGTTATGGTTACCTGAAAGACTATCCCTTGGAGCGTTTGGTGCGCGATACTCGCGTTCATCAGATTCTGGAGGGCACCAACGAGATCATGCGCGTGATCATTGCCCGCCAATTGTTGGAAAAAGGAGCCGACATAAGATGAATGCACCGGTGTTGTTCGAAGAAAGATCCGCCGCCAATGGAATGCGTTTTGGCATTGCGACGCTGAATGCGCCGCAAACGCTGAACGGCCTGTCGCTCGAGATGGTTGACCTGCTGGCGGACCGCCTGGACGTCTGGGCGCGTGATCCCGGTGTTGTTCTGGTGGTGCTGCAGGGCGCGGGCGACAAGGCGTTCTGCGCCGGCGGCGATCTGCACGGCCTGTACCGCAGCATGACCGAGAACGCGGGCAAGCCCAGCTGGCGCAACACCTACGCGCGCACCTTCTTCGAACGCGAGTACCGGCTGGACTATCGCATTCACACCTATCCCAAGCCCGTCCTGTGCTGGGGGCACGGCATCGTCATGGGCGGCGGCATCGGTCTGATGATGGGCGCGAGCCACCGTGTCGTCAGCGAGACCTCGCGCCTAGCCATGCCGGAAGTGTCGATCGGCCTGTTCCCGGACGTGGGCGGCAGCTGGCTGCTGAACCGCATGCCGGGCCGCAGCGGCGTCTTCCTGGCGCTGACGGGCGCGCAGCTCAATACATCCGATGCCTTCTTTGCCGGGCTGGCGGATTTCCGCCTGAACAGCGCGGATTGGCCGGCACTGCTGGCGTCGCTGGAGCAGCAGCCGTGGGCCGGCCAGGCCGCGGACGCGGCCGAGGACGCGATTCCGCCGCGCTCCATCAACGACGGCTTGCTGCGCCGCGCGCTGACCGCGCTGGAACCGCCCACGCCGCTCGAACCCGGGCCGCTGCGCCAGCACTCGTTCGTCGTCAACAACCTGTGCAACGGCAACCGGCTGGACGACATCTACGAAGAGCTGTCTTTCCTGAAGGACCACGAAGACCCCTGGCTCTCGCGCGCGGCCAAGACGATGCTGGCGGGCTCGCCGGGATCGGTGCGCCTGGCGTTTGCCTTGCAGCAGCGCACGCGCCTGCGGTCGCTGGACGACGTGTTTCGCGTCGAGTACATCGCCGCGCTGGCGTGCACGGCGCATGGCGACTTTGCCGAGGGCATTCGCGCGCTGCTGGTCGACAAGGACAAGAACCCGCGCTGGAACCCCGCGGTCATCGACATGGCGACCGACGCCTGGGTGCAGAAATTCTTTGAAGAACCCTGGCCCGAGGGCGAGCCCCATCCGCTTGCCGACCTTGGCCAGGAAGGGCGCTGATCCGCCGGCCGGCCCGCCAGCCGGCCGATCCGCCACGCAGGTCACGATGAATCCATACCTACAGCAATAGCAACAGGAGACAAGACATCATGAGCAGCATCGCGTTTATCGGTTTGGGCAACATGGGCGCGCCCATGGCATTGAATCTGGTCAAGGCTGGCCACAGCCTCAAGGTCTTCGATCTGGTGCCGGCGGCCATCAAGCTGCTGACCGACGCCGGCGCTTCCGCGGCCGCGTCCGCCTCGGAAGCGGTCCAGGGGGCAGAGGTCGTGATCTCGATGCTGCCGGCCAGCAAGCACGTCGAGGGCCTGTACCTTGACCAGGACCTGCTGGGCAAAATCTCGTCGAGCGCGCTGGTCATCGAATGCAGCACCATTGCGCCGGATTCGGCGCGCAAGGTGGCTCAGGCGGCCGAGGCGCGCGGCATTGCCATGATCGATGCGCCGGTGTCGGGCGGCACGGGTGGCGCGGCCGCGGGTACGTTGACCTTCATCGTGGGCGGCGCGGCCGCCTCGCTGGAACGCGCACGGCCCGTGCTGGAAAAGATGGGCAAGAACATCTTTCACGCGGGCCCGGCTGGCGCCGGACAGGTCGCCAAAATCTGCAACAACATGCTGCTGGGCATCCTGATGGCCGGCACGTCCGAGGCGCTGGCGCTGGGTGTGGCGAACGGGCTGGATCCCAAGGTGCTGTCGGACATCATCGCCAAAAGCTCGGGCCGCAACTGGGCGACCGAACTCTACAACCCGTGGCCGGGCGTGATGGAGCATGCGCCGGCCTCCAAGGGCTATTCCGGCGGGTTCGGCGTGGACCTGATGCTCAAGGACCTGGGGCTGGCCGCCGAGGCCGCCCTGTCGGCGCGCGCGTCCATTCCCTTGGGCGAACTGGCGCGCAACCTGTATTCGCTGCACAGCGCGGGCGGGTCGGGCAAGCTGGACTTTTCCAGCATCGTCAATCTGGTCAAGCGCGAGCAAGACTGAAGTGGGGCACGTCCACGCCTCCCAAGACCCGGCCGCGCGGGTCCAGGCCAGCTTCGATCAGCAGAGCATCATGGCGCTGCTGGGCGCGCGGCTGCATAGCGTCGAGCCGGGCAGGGTGGACATCGTCCTGCCCTACCGGCAGGATCTCTGCCAGCAGAACGGCTTTCTGCATGCGGGCATTTCCACCACCATTGCGGACAGCGCGGGCGGCTATGCCGCCTACACGCTGTTCGGACCGGGCGAGGATGTGCTGACGTCCGAATTCAAGATGAACTTCCTGGCGCCGGCCAAAGGCGACCGGTTTGTGGCGACCGGCCGCGTGGTCAAGCCCGGCAAGCGTCTTTCGGTCTGTCAGGTGGAGATGTTTGCGCACGACGGCGAACAAGCCACGCTGTGCGTGATAGGCTTGCTCACCGCGGTGCGCGTGACGCCGCGATGAACGCTGCCGGGCTTGCCGGGCCCTTCGCCCGGCGTGTCTGGCGCCTGTCACGCGTTGCATGGGTTTTCCGGCAATGCCAGCAAAAGAACACCACCGAATTTTCCGCAGCAACTGGCTGCGCGCCGCAGTGCTGGGCGCCAACGACGGTATCGTTTCCACCGCCAGCCTCATCACCGGCGTCGCGGCTGCCCAAGCCTCGCACGGCGCCATTCTCACTTCCGGACTGGCCGGCCTGGTGGCCGGCGCGCTGTCGATGGCGGCGGGAGAGTACGTGTCCGTGCGCACCCAGGCCGACACCGAAGCCGCCGATCTGCGGCTGGAACAGCGCTCGCTCAAGCGGAATTCCGGCGAAGAACTGGCCGAACTGGTCGACATCTACGTCGAGCGCGGGCTGACACGCGACCTGGCAGAGCAGGTGGCCCGCCAGCTCACCAGCCATGACGCGCTGGACGCGCACGCCCGCGACGAGCTGGGCATTTCGCTGCACAACCGCGCGCGGCCGGTCCAGGCGGCGTTGGCGTCGGCGGCGTCGTTTGCCGGCGGGGCCGCCGTACCGCTCGCCGTGGCGTCGGTATCGCCCGGACCGTCCCTGATCGGGTGGGTCATCGGCGCGTCGGTCTGTTGTCTGGCGGCGCTGGGCGCCATGTCCGCGAAGGCCGGCGGGGCGCCCAAGTTGCCCGCCGCGCTGCGCGTGACGGTGCTGGGCGCGGCAGCGATGGCCTTGACGGCGGGGGTGGGCGCGCTGTTCGGCGTGGCGGTATGACGGCGAACGCGAGATCCGCGCGCGCCGGGTCTGGCGCGGACGGAGTATTGCAGGGTCAGGGATTGATGGCGTAGGGCAGCGGGGCGGGCGCGATGCGCGGACCGTCGGCGCTGGCCAGACGCAGATCGCCCTCGGGCAGTGCGGCCAGGGTGGTTTCGAACAGCACCGACACGATACCGGCGTCGCTGGCGGCCTGCACCACGCGGCCAATGGCTTCGCCAGGCTGCGTGGCGTCGAATACGTCCACCCCCGTCAGCGCCGGGCCCTGCAGGCTGGCATCGGCAATGGTGCCGAAGGCCATGCGCCGCTTGACCGTGCCCCGGTAGTGGCTGCGCGCCACCACTTCCTGCCCGGGATAACAGCCCTTGGTGAAGCTGACGCCCTGGATCAGGTCCAGGTTGACGGTCTGAGGAATGAAGACATCCTGCGTGGCCGCGGCAATCCAGGGGATGCCGGCCGCCAGGTCTGCCGCCTGCCACTGCTGCGCGCAGGCCAGGCCCAGGGCCTGGGCCAGCGCGGCGGACTGTGCCAACTGCTCGTCAGAGGCAATCCACCACCAGCGCAGGCGGTCGTCGGCCGACGGCGCGACGATCCAGGTGCCGGACGGCAGGTCGGCGCGCTGCCACGTGGCGCGCGGCAAGGCGCCCGTCACGGCTTCCAGCGCGGCAGCCTGTTCCGGGGTGGCCTGCACGCCGGCCACGTGCAGCGGCGCGGCGGCCAGCTTGGCCTTGGCCCGCAGGACGAACATGGACAGGCGTTTGATCAGCGCCTGGGACAGGTCCTGGCGGACCATCCCGTAGAACTGGGGGGAATCCTCGGTATCGCCCGCGCCGCGCCACATGACCATCGTGGCCAGCAGGCGGCCTTTGGCGGTGCAATAGCCGGCCAATCGCGCGGCGTCGTGGGGCAGGCCCGTGACGTCCTGCGTGAGCTGGCCGTGCAGGAAGGACAGGGCGTCGGCGCCCGAAGCAGTGAAGACCGCCAGATCTTCCAGCGGAGCGCATTGTGCGCAACCTTCGGCGCGTACAGGAATCGAAGCGTAATAGGCGTGCATGGCGGCGGGAGTTATCGCGTCATCAAAGTGCTGATGATAGCCGTGTTCCCGGGCTTGCCCGGGCATGTCCCCGATGCGCAAAGGGGCGCGCCGCGCGATCCGGCCCCGGTTGTGTCACGGCTGCGGCCCGCGATCCATTAAACTTCCGACACTTATGAAGATGCGACTCCGAAATTTCGTCCTGTGGTTCCTGTTGCTCATCGTCCTGGCCGTGGGCGGCGCGGTGGGCGCCGCCTATACCTGGAAGCACCGCCCGATGACGCTGTCGTCCGACAAGATCGACTTTGTGGTGGATCCGGGCAGCAGCCCGCGCACCGTCGCGCGCGCGCTCAATGCCGCCGGCGTGCCGATGTGGGAACCGGGTTTCGTGTGGATGGCGCGCCTGTCCGAGCGCGACAAGCTGATGAAGGCGGGTGGCTACCAGGCGCTCAATGGCGACACGCCCTGGCTGCTGCTCGAACGCCTGGCCCGCGGCGACATGACGCAGCGCCAGATCACCTTTCTTGAAGGCTGGACCTATCGCCAGATCCGCCAGGCGCTGCGCGAGAACCCCGACGTCAAGCAGACGCTGGGCGATGTCAGCGACGAAGAACTGATGGAGCGGCTGGGATCGACCATCAAACACCCGGAAGGCCTGTTCTTTCCGGATACCTACGTCTTTACGCCCGGCAGCACGGATTTCGACCTGCTGCGCCGCGCCTACCAGGAAGGGCAGCGCATCCTGAACGACACCTGGGACAAGCGCCAGTCGGACGTGGCGGTGTCCACGCCCTATGAAGCACTGGTGCTCGCCTCCATCATCGAAAAGGAAACCGGCCATGGCCCGGAGCGCCGGCGCGTGTCGGGCGTGTTCACCAACCGGCTGAAGATCGGGATGCTGCTGCAGACCGATCCCACGGTGATCTACGGCATGGGCGAGGCCTACCAGGGCCGCATCCGCAAGCGCGACCTGCAGACCGACACGCCCTGGAATACCTACACGCGTCCGGGCCTGCCGCCCACGCCGATTGCCGCACCCGGCCGGGCGGCCTTGCTGGCCGCCGTGCAGCCCGAGCAGCACAAGTTTCTTTATTTCGTGTCCCGGGGCAACGGCACCAGCGAGTTCTCGGCCAACCTGTCCGAACACAACCGCAACGTGGCCCGCTACATTCTCGGTCAGCGGTCCAATCCCACGCCCACGCCCACGCCCACGCCCACGCCTGCGCCTGCGCCCACGCCTGCGCCCGCCCCCGTGCCGGCGGCCTCGGCAGAGCCCGAACC
>JAEYVD010000032.1 GCA_023432075.1 Pseudomonadota bacterium
CGGCACAGCACTTGCTGCCCTGACCAGGCGGGCGGGCGAGGGCGCGCAGTTGCCCCCGAAGCCGGCTCGCTTGATGTGCAACTTGCAACGGGAGAGACGATATGAGTAGAGACCCGAGGAACACGCCTGCATTTCGAGGCGAGCGGGAACCGTGGCAGGATCCCGCGCCTTCGTTCGGATACCAGAGCGAAGGCACCCGCCAGGCAGGCACGCGCGAGACACGAGAGCCTGTGCGCAGCCGCAGCGCGGATCCTGGCCAGAGCAGCTACGGCGGATTCTCGAACGAAGATCCCTCGTTCCAGCGTCAACAGGTGGTCGAGGGACAGGACCGCGGGCGTGGCAGCGATGACCGCCACCATGACGCGCGCGGCCGATATGGCGAGCAGGGCCGCGGCTCGGGCGGCCAGGGCCGATATCCGGGCGGGCGCGACCGCGCCTACGGGCGCGATCAGTCCTACGACGGCCCCACGTCCTTTGGCGACGACGAAGGCGGCTACTACGGGGACCGTCCGGCCTGGCGCGAGGAATCCATGTCCTTCGAAACCGCCGAGCGCGGCGGCTACAACCGCGGCCCGACGGCATGGCGCGACCGCGCATCGCGCAGGACCGATCCCAAGGGCTACATCCGTTCGGACGACCGGATTCGCGAGAACGTCTGCGAGGCGCTCGCCCATAGCGGCCTGGACGTGAGCGACGTGTCGGTTGCGGTCACCGATGGCCGGGTCGTGCTGGAGGGCACCGTCCCCAACCGCCGCATCAAGCATCACATCGAGGATTGCACCGTGGAATGCGCCGGCGTCAACGACGTCGACAACCGGATCCGCGTCAACGAAAGGAGCAAATCATGACCAAGCAGAAGGACGACCAGCACAACGAGACCGGCGCGGACCGCACGCAGGACGATACGCCGCGCCAATCTCAGGCAAGCCACGGCGATACACAGAACCGCACCAAGAAGGAGGGCCATACCACGCAGATCGGCACTGGCCAGGACCAGCAGAGCCAGCGCAACCGCGGGCAAGGCGCCCGGTCCAAGCCTTGATCCTGTCATGGGCGTTGAGCAGGAACCGTAGCCGATGACGCTGGACGCGTTGTGGGACTTCCTGCAATGGCCGGCCATGGCGGCGTCGCTTGCCGCCGCCTGGCTGGTCGCCTCGCGCAGCCCCGGCCGGCGCACGGCCGGATTCTGGGTTTTTCTTGCCAGCAACGTGTTGTGGGTGGCCTGGGGGCTACACGACGACGCCTGGGCGCTTATTGCGCTGCAACTAGGATTGGCCGTGCTCAACGTGCGCGGCGTCCTGAAAAACGATTCGTAGGACACCTCCCGGCCGCGCCAAAGGCCTATACTTTTTCCAACACGCACGCTCCGGCGCACGACACAGGGCGTCTGCCGCCTTCCCCCGCGCGGCGTTCGCCGGGCATTCAATGTGCACAGGGTCATGGCCCCTTTTTCAAGGAGGCAAATCCCATGTCGCGCCCCTTCAGATAGACGGCCCTAGACGCTGTTTGTAAAGACATCGCCATCAAGGAGATGCGTGATGAACAAACTGTCCAGCAGCAATTTGGATGATCTGCGGGCCGCGGCCCGGGGTCAGATCCTGTCGGCCGGCGATGCCGGTTACGACGAGGCCCGAAAAATCTGGAACGCCACGGTTGACCGGCGGCCCGCCGTCATTGCGCGATGCGCCGGTCCGGCCGACGTGCGTCGCGCCGTGGATTACGCGCGCGAACACGGCCTGGTGATTTC
Organism: Pseudomonadota bacterium; assembly: GCA_023432075.1. GTDB lineage: Bacteria > Pseudomonadota > Gammaproteobacteria > Burkholderiales > Burkholderiaceae_B > Achromobacter. The sequence continues at coordinate 1,748 of JAEYVD010000032.1, forward strand.
CGTGCGGGGCGGCGGCCACAATATCGCGGGCACTGCCGTCTGCGACGGCGGCATGATGATCGACCTGTCGCCCATGAAGTCGGTGCGTATCGATCCGGCGCGCGCCAGGGCCTACGTGGAACCGGGCGCCACGCTGTCCGACCTGGATCACGAAGCGCAGGCGTTCGGCCTGGCGGTGCCCTTGGGCATCAACTCCACGACCGGCGTGGCCGGCCTGACGTTGGGAGGCGGTTTTGGCTGGTTGACGCGCAGGTTTGGCTTGACTATCGACAATCTGGTGTCTGCGGATGTCGTCACCGCCGACGGCCAGATGCTGCGCGCCAGCGAATCGGAGAACCCGGATCTGTTCTGGGCGCTGCGCGGGGGCGGCGGCAATTTCGGTGTGGTCACGATGTTCGAGTTCCAGCTCCATCCCGTGGGCCCCGAGGTGTATGGCGGATTGGTGGTGTTGCCGCTGGAACAAGGCCGCGAAGCGCTGGCCCGATACCGCGACGCGCTGTCGTCGATGCCGCCGGAACTGACCGTGTGGGCCGTGCTGCGCCAGGCGCCGCCGCTGCCGTTCCTGCCGGCGTCGGTGCATGGCAAGCCCATCGTCGCGTTCGCGGCCTGCTACACGGGCGGCGTCGACAAGGGGCCGCATGCGCTGGAGGCAGTGCGCGCCTTGGGCGAACCCTATGGCGAGCACCTTGGGCCGATGCCTTATGCGGCCTGGCAGAAGGCGTTCGATCCCTTGCTGACGCCCGGCGCGCGCAATTACTGGAAGTCTCACAACATCGGTGAGCTGCAGGACGGGCTGATCGACGCCGTTGTGTCGGCGGTGCAGAATGTGCCGTCACCGCAATGCGAGATTTTCTTCGGCCACATTGCCGGCGCGGCGATGCGTGTGCCCGTTTCGGCCACGGCCTATCCGCACCGGTCCGCGCAGTTCGCCATGAATGTGCACGGGCGCTGGGACGACCCCGGGGACGATGCGCGTTGCATCGCCTGGACGCGCGACATTTTCAAGGCGACCGAGCCCTGGTCGCAAGGCGGCGTGTACGTCAATTTCCTGACGCAGGACGAGACGGCAAGGGTGGGCGCAGCCTATGGTGAAAACTTCGATCGGCTGGTGCAGGTAAAGACCCGCTACGATCCGCACAACCTCTTTCGGCACAACCAGAACATCAGGCCGTCCGCGCCTTGAGGCATCTGGGGTGTCAGCCCGGCCGGCGCAAGGCGGCATGCGACCGGCCCCGCTGCTTGCGCCGCCAGATCAGCACGCCGGTCACGGACAGCATGACGACGATCAGCCCGAGCAGGCAGGCAAAGATCCGGTAGGGCAGGCCGAAGA
>JAEYVD010000078.1 GCA_023432075.1 Pseudomonadota bacterium
ACCGCGCTCTTGTAGTCGACCGATTCTTCATTGCCCAGGAATTGGTTGACCTCGGAGCACCCGGCCAGCAACACCAGAGACATCAATGCCGACAAACCGGCATGACGCTTGTTCATACGTTTCCTCACGATATTTAGAGCAGTCCCGTTTCCTGGAGCGCATTGCGCACCGTTGCGTGATGCTGCGCACTCAGTTCGACCAGCGGCAGCCGGTAGCCCAGCGCGCTGCGACCCATTTCGGCCAACGCCCATTTAACGGGGATGGGGTTGGCTTCGACGAACAAAACCTTGTTCAGACGCGCCAGGAACGCGTTAAGTTCACGGACCTTGGGCACATCGCCCGCCAGGGCGGCGGCACAGAGGTCGCGCATGAGCTTGGGCGCCACGTTGGCCGTGACGGAAATATTGCCGCGCGCGCCCAGCAGGATCAGGGCCGCAGCGGTGGGATCGTCGCCGCTGAAGACCTGGAAGCTGGCAGGCGCTTCGCGCAGCAAGAGACCGCCGCGGGCGATGTCGCCGGTGGCGTCCTTGATGCCGATGATGCCCGGCACCTGCGCCAGGCGCAGGATCGTCTCGTTGCTCATGTCGGCAACGGTGCGGCCCGGCACGTTGTAAAGGATGGTGGGCAGGTCGACGGCTTCCGCGATGGTGCGGAAGTGGCGGTACAGGCCTTCTTGCGACGGCTTGTTGTAGTACGGAACGACCGACAGGCCCGCCTGCGCGCCCACTGCCTTGGCGTGGCGGGTCAGGTGGATGGCTTCGTCGGTGGAGTTGGCGCCCACGCCTGCAATGACCGGAATGCGGCCGGCGGCATGCTCGACGGCAACGCGGATGAGTTCCGCGTGTTCTTCCATGGAGACCGTGGGCGACTCCCCGGTGGTGCCCACCACCACCAGCGCGTCGGTGCCTTCCTGGACGTGCCAGTCGATCAGCGACCGGTAGGCAGCGTAGTCCAGGCTGCCATCGGGTTGCATTGGGGTGACCAAGGCCACCATGCTGCCCTGGAAATTAACGCCTGCGGCGGTAGCAGGGGATGCCATAGATGTCGGGCTCCAAAACCCCGCGGCGGGATTGCCCCAGGGCCTGATTCAGTGAAACCGCTGAGTTTAACGGATATTGGGTGGAATCTTACAGAAACCACTGAACGATTGTCGTTCCCAGACCGAGCACCGGTTGCATCAATAACCAGAGCACATCGGTGACCAGCAGGACAATGACGATCATCAATCCATAGGGCTCGATTTTCGAGTATTGCCAGGCCAGGCGATTGGGCAGGAGGCTGAAAAGAACGCGTCCGCCGTCCAGCGGCAGGATGGGCAGCAGGTTCAGCGCCATCAGCACCAGGTTGACGTTGACGCCCGCCACGGCCATTTCGAACCAGAAGCTTTCATGCAGGCCGCTTTCCATGAAGAGCCGCAGCGACAGCGCCCACAGGATGGCCATGAACAGGTTGGCGGCCGGCCCGGCCAGCGCGACCCACGCCATGTCCTTCTTGGGACGGCGCAGGCGGCCGAAGTCCACGGGCACCGGCTTGGCCCAGCCAAAGAGCAGCCCGGGGCTGCCCATGAGCTTGGAGGCCAGCAGGATGGCGACCGGCACAAGCAGCGTTCCGACGGGGTCGATGTGCCGCGCCGGGTTCAGGCTGACCCGTCCGGCCTGGTAGGCGGTCGGATCGCCCAGCATGCGCGCCACGTAGCCGTGTGCCGCCTCGTGCAGGGTGATGGCGAAAATAACCGGTATCGCGTAGACCGCAATGGTTTGGATGATGTCATTCATGGCGAACCGGATTGTAGATGAGCCGCGCGCCGGCGCGGCGCGTCTCGTGCATCGAGGCGAGGGGGAATATCAGACAAGTCCGAGGGTAGCGGGATCGCCGCGGCCAACGCGCACGACGACTGGCTCGTCGCCGGTCAGATCGATCACGGTGGTCGGCGCTTGCGGGCAGGCGCCCGCATCGATGATGGCGGCCAGATCGTGGTCGTAGCGCTCTCGGATTTCCTCGGCGTCGTTCAGCGCCTCGGTTTCATCCTTGGGGATGAGTGTCGTGGACAGCAGGGGCGCCCCCGCCTGTTCCAGCAGGCCCAGCAGGACGGCGTGATCCGGCACGCGGATGCCGATGGTCTTGCGCGAGGGATGCGACACGCGCCGCGGCACTTCCTTGGTGGCTTCGAGGATGAAGGTCCAGGGGCCGGGCGTCGCGGCTTTCAGCAGACGGTACTGCTTGTTGTCGACGCGGGCGAAGTGGCCGATTTCGGCCAGGTCGCGGCACAGGAGGGTGAGGTGATGACGTTCGTCCAGTCCGCGAAGGCGGCGCAGCCCATCCGCGGCGCTTTTGTCGTCCAGGCGGGCAACGACTGCGTAGCTGGAGTCGGTGGGCACAGCCACCAGGCCCCCGTCATTGAGCCATTGCGCGGCTTGCTTGAGCAGCCGCGGCTGGGGATTTGCGGGGTGGACAGAGAAATACAAAGCCATGGGTTTATCCTAACATCCTTGAAGGCCGCCCAATAGCGCGGCGATGCAAAATGGCGGTATTGACGATCCGCCCGGAGAACCAATATGCGCCTCGATAATTCGCGCCAGAGCGACAATGTGGAAGACCGCCGCTCCAGCGGCCCCCGCATCGGCGGCCGCGGGACCATCGGCATAGGCACGATAGTACTTGCCTTGGTTGCGATGTACTTCGGCGTGGATCCGCGCGTGGTCCTGGACATGGCGGAAGGCCCGGCCGTGCAGGAGCAGGCGCCCGCCTCGGCCCCGCCGGCCAACGATCCCCAGGCCGTCTTCGTGTCCAAGGTCCTGGGCGAAACCGAAGACGTGTGGACCGGCATCTTCCAGAAGGAACTGAACCGCCAGTACGTCGAGCCCAAGCTGGTGCTGTTTCGCGGCGCCACGCCCACGGCCTGCGGCACGGGCCAATCCGCCATGGGCCCCTTCTACTGTCCGGGCGACAGCAAGGTCTATATAGACCTGTCGTTCTTCGACGAACTGCAGAACCGGTTCAAGGCCCCCGGCGATTTCGCGCAGGCGTACGTGATTGCGCATGAAGTCGGCCATCATGTGCAGCACCTGCTGGGCATCTCGGACCAGGTGGACCAACTGCGCCGGCGCAACCCCTCGCAGGCCAATGCGTTGTCGGTTCGGCTGGAACTGCAGGCGGATTGCTTTGCCGGCCTCTGGGCGCAGCGCGCGGATGCCGCGCGCAACATCCTGGAAGGCGGCGACGTCGAAGAAGCGCTGGCGGCCGCCACCGCGATCGGCGATGACCGCCTGCAGAAGCAGAGCCAGGGATACGTCGTGCCCGATGCCTTCACGCACGGCAGCTCCGCGCAGCGCGTGCGCTGGTTCAAGCGCGGCCTGGAAAGCGGCAGCATCAAGCAGTGCGACACGTTTGGCGCGACGTCTCTGTGACGCCCGGCGCTGCGCGGCTCTCGCCCGCTCCGGGCCGCACGGCGCCAACACCTGTATATCCATCCAGGCCACAGACCCCGGCCGTCTTCATCTTGTAAGATTACGCCCCCTCGCAATGCTGCGCGCGCGTGTCTTCACCGCCGCGCGGCGGGGCGCAGCACATGCCGCATGCACGATTTGCTTCGCGTGCGCCCCCAGACCCTAGATTCGTTTCCATGGCCAACAAGTTCGAACCGCTAATCACCGTTGATGAGGTGCAAGAGATTCTTGCCGAACCCAAGGAAACCGCCAAGCCGATCCTCTGGCTGCCGAAACCCGCCGCGGGCAATGCTCAGTGGATGGAGTTCAGC
>JAEYVD010000144.1 GCA_023432075.1 Pseudomonadota bacterium
TGGCGGACGCCGGGCTGAACGTGCCGGCCGTGCTGGCGCAGGACCTGGACCAGGGCCTGCTGCTGCTGTCCGATCTGGGCGAACAAACCTATTACCAGCGCATCCAGGACGGCCTGGACGACGCCCAATTGCAAACGCTGTACCGCGAGGCCCTGGCCGCTCTGGTCAAGCTGCAACAGGCCTCGACCGCCGGGCTGGGCGTCTACGACAGCGCGCGGCTGGCCGACGAGCTCAAGCTTTTTCCCGAGTGGTACGTGCAAAAGCACCACGGCGTGACGCTGGACGACAAGACAGCCAACGCGATGGAAAAGATCTTCGCCCTGCTATCGGCCAGCAACGCCGGCCAGCCGCAGGTGCTGGTGCACCGCGATTTCCATTCGCCCAACCTGATGGTCTGCGACCAGCCGCAATATGGGCCCAACCCGGGCGTCATCGACTTCCAGGATGCGCTGGCCGGTCCCATCACCTACGACCTGGCGTCGCTGGTGACCGATGCCCGAACCACCTGGGAAGAACCGCAACAGCTCGACTGGGCGATCCGCTACTGGGAAATGGCGCGTGCGGCCGGCCTGCCGGTGGACGCCGACTTCGCTGAATTCCACCGTGCCTATGAATGGATGGGTCTGCAGCGCAACCTGCGGATCCTGGGCGTCTTCGCCCGCCTGAACCATCGCGACGGCAAGGCGCACTACCTGGCGCACATCCCCCGCGTGAACGGCTACGTCCGCCAGGTGGCGCAGCGCTATGGCGTTTTCACGCCGCTGCTGCGCCTGCTGGACCGCCTGGACGACCGCCAGGTCAGCGTCGGATACACGTTCTGATGCGCGCCATGATTCTTGCCGCGGGCCGCGGCGAACGCATGCGCCCGCTGACCGACCGCCTGCCCAAGCCCATGCTGCCGGTGGGCGGCAAGCCGCTGATCGTCTGGCACCTCGAACGCCTGGCCGCGGCCGGCATCCGCGACATCGTCATCAACCACGCCTGGCTGGGCCACGAAATCGAAAGCGCGTTGGGCGATGGCGCCGCTTACGGCGTGCGCATCCGTTATTCGGCCGAAGCCACCGCGCTGGAAACGGCGGGCGGCATCGCCCAGGCGCTCCCCCTTCTGGGCGACGACCCCTTCCTTGTCGTCAACGGCGACATCTGGTGCGACTGGAATCCGGCCGCGGCGCACGACGCCGCAGGCCTCGTGGCCCGGCGCGGCGCCTGGCTCCTTCTGGTGGAGAACCCGGCGCACCACCCTGCCGGAGACTTCGTCCTGACGGCCGAGGGACGCGTGCTGGCGCAGGGCGAGCCCCGTTTGACCTTTGCCGGCGTGGGCGTCTACCATCCTTCGTTGTTCGCGGACGTCCCGCGCGGCCAGGCCGCGCCGCTGGCGCCGCTGCTGCGGCAGGCGATGGGCCAAAACCAGGTGCGCGGCGCGCGGCATGCCGGCCGCTGGACCGACGTCGGCACCCCGCAACGGCTCGCCGACCTGGACGCGGAACTGGCCAGCGCGGCCGCGTGACGCTCACATATTTCACAATATCAAGGTGCGCAACGAGGCTTGTCAGCGCACGCAACGCCCCCGGCTAACGGGGTATTCTCTGACGCTTTGGCATGCGCGCGCCGCCTGCCCACGAGCACATACACAGGAAGTTTTCTAGGAATGGGGATGTTTGGAAGATCGCAACGGGCCACGTTCAAGCCCTCCGTATACCAACCGGGGCAACGCACGCGTCGCATGCCGCGCTGGCTTGTCCTGCTGCTGGTTGGCATTGCGCTTGGCGCGGGCGGCGTGCTCTTCCTGCAAACCAACTACGGTCCGCAACGCCTGACCGTCGAACAATCCGAACAGCTGCACAGCGAGCTCAGCGCCTCCAACATGGAGCGCCAGCGCCTGCAGACCCAGCTTGAAGAAGCCACCCAGCAGCGCGACGCCAACAAGGCCGGTCACGAAAAGCTGACCACCGACTTGGCGGAAACCCGTGCCAAGATCGAAACCCTGAACAAGGAACTGGTCCTGTTCCAGGACGCCATGCCGCCCGACCCGCGCGGCGGCAACCTCGGCATCCGTTCGGCCACCTTCAAGCGCGCCCCTGGCCTGCTGGATTATCAGGTGCTGGTGATGCGCGAAGACCGCACGGGCGCACCCTTCAAGGGCACGCTGACCTTCGCCATCGAAGGCTCCTACCCCAACGGCCGCGCCGCCACCGTGACGCCGGAAGGCCCGGCCCTGACGGTCGACCGCTACGACTACGCGCTGGGCCAGCTCAAGCTGCCCGACGGTTTCACCGCGAGGGTCGTCGTGCTGCGTGTGATGGACGCCAACCAGAAACAGCAGGCGATGCGTATCTACAACGTACGCAACTGAAGCGTGCGCCACTGAAGGCCGCCAGCCGGCCTGAACCGGCCCCCAAAACCCGCCCATCGGCGGGTTTTTTATCGCCTCCAAAAATTGGTTGCGTGCGCAACATGCCGGGAATATAGTTGCGCAAACAACCAAATCATGGAGACAGCATGACGCTCCCTTCGCACGTTCCCGTCCTGATCGCGGGCGGCGGCCCGGTCGGACTGACGTTGGCCGCCCTGCTCGCCGAGTACGGCATCGCCTCCCTCACCGTTGAGGCCGATGACGGCTATTGCAGCGGCAGCCGCGCCATCTGCATGTCGCGCCGGTCGCAGGAGATTCTGGGCTGGGCCGGCGCCGACCGCCCGCTGATCGACACGGGTCTGGCCTGGACGGGCGGCCGCAGTTACTTCCGCGATCGCGAGGTCCTGCACTTCCAGATGCCGCACGATCCCCTGCAGCGATACGCCCCGATGGTGAACATCCAGCAGTACCACGTGGAGGCATTCGCCCACCAGGCAATGCAGCGGCATCCCGACCTCGCCACGCTTGCCTGGTCGGCGCGCGTCATGGCCGTGCAGCCTGGTCCGGACGGCGTATCGGTCGAGGTGGAGGCGGACGGCGCACGCCATACGGTGCACGCCGACTGGCTCGTCGCCTGCGACGGCGGCCGCAGCACCGTGCGCGAAGCGATGGGCCTGAAGCTGGAAGGCATGCAGTACGAAGGGCGCTACGTCATCGTCGACATCGAACAGGAATCGCAACGGCCCGTCGAGCGCCTTGCGTGGTTCGATCCGCCCTCCAATCCCGGCTCCACGCTGCTCATGCACCGCCAGCCCGGCAACGTGTGGCGGGTCGACTACCAGATCCGCGACGACGAGGATCCCGACGAAGCCGTCAAGCCGGAAAACGTGCTGCCGCGCGTGCAGAGCCACCTGGACATGATCGGCGAGACCGCGCCCTGGAAGCCGCTTTGGATTTCCATCTACAACGCCAAGTGCCTGACGCTGGACCGGTACCGCCACGGCCGCGTCCTGTTCGCCGGCGACGCGGGCCACCTCGTGCCGATCTTCGGCGTGCGCGGCTTGAATTCCGGGCTGGACGACGCGGGCAACCTGGCCTGGAAGCTTGCCTGGGTGCTGAAAGGCCAGTCGCCCGACACCCTGCTGGACAGCTACAGCATCGAGCGCGTCCATGCCACGCGCCAGAATCTGGCCTACGGCGCCAAGAGCACGGAATTCATGGCGCCGCCGGATTTCGGCTTCCGGCTCATGCGCGAGGCCGCGCTGCGTCTCGCCCTGATCGACGATGGCGTACGTTCGCTCATCAATCCGCGCCAATCCGCGCCCATCTCTTATGACACCTCGCCCCTGAACCGCGAGGACCGCGCCCCCGAGGCGGGTCCGGCCGCCGCGCCGGGACAGCCCGCGCCCGACGTGCTGCTGCACGATGGCGACGCGCCGCAATACCTGACCGCCCATTTCGGCGCGGGCTTCGTGGCGCTGGCCATTTCGCCCGACCCGGCCGTGTCGGCCGCGCTGGATGCGCTGGCCGCGGCCACGCAGGACGCGCCGCGACCACTACAGGTG
>JAEYVD010000150.1 GCA_023432075.1 Pseudomonadota bacterium
CACGCGCACACGCATTCGGCGCTGCGCTTCATCATGGAAGGGCAAGGCGCGTACACGGTGGTGGACGGCCACAAGATGACGCTGGGCGCGAACGATTTCGTGCTGACGCCCAACGGCACGTGGCACGAGCATGGTGTGGCCGAGGACGGCACAACCTGCATCTGGCAGGACGGCCTGGATATTCCACTGGTCAATGCGCTGGAAGCCGGTTTCTATGCCGTGCATCCCGACCTGAATCAGACCATCACGCACCCGGTGGACGACACCAGCGGCGCGTGGGGCGGCGTGGCGCTGCGGCCGCAGGTGTCCGGGTGGACCAAGCCGTATTCTCCGCTCTTCAAGTACGAATGGGAGCCTACGTATGAGGCCCTGCGCCGCTATGCGCGCACCGCGCCGGGCAGCCCCTACGATGGCATCCTGCTGGAATACGTGAATCCGGCAACGGGCGGCGCGGTCAAGCCCACCATCGGCGCCAGCATGCAGTTGCTGCGCCCGGGCGAACACACCCAGGCGCACCGGCACACCGGCAGCTTCATTTATCAGGTGGCCAAGGGCAGCGGCTTTTCCGTGATCGATGGCAAGCGGTATGACTGGACCGAACGAGACATCTTCTGCGTGCCCTCCTGGGCCGTTCACGAACACGCGAACCTGTCGTTCAACGATGACGCGTGCCTCTTCTGTTTCAACGACCTGCCCGTCATGCGCGCGCTTGCGCTGTACCGCGAGGAGGCGGTGCAGGACAACGGCGGTCATCAACAGCTGATCTAGTTTCTGAATGCATGACGCCGCGCCGCGCCGGCCGGTTCCCCCCCCTTTGACCTTCTGGAGTTTCCGATGCGCCTCGTGACCTTTCGCGCCCATCCCACCGCTGCTGCCCGCCTGGGCGCGCTGGTGGACGGCTATGTGATCGACCTGTTCCTGCTGGGCCAGGAAGGCGGAGTGGACCTGCCCGGCGACATGCTGGAATTCATCGACCTGGGGCCGGTGGCGGTGGCGCAGGCGAAGCGGCTGCTGGACACGTTTCGCGGCAACTGGCCCGTGGGCACGGCCCTGCCGCAGGAGAACGTAAAGCTGCTGGCGCCCATCCCGCGTCCGCGCAAGAACATCTTCGGCATCGGCCTGAACTATGTGGAGCACGTGGCCGAATCCAGCCGCACGCTGGACACGTCGGCTGACCTGCCCAAGCAGCCGGTGATCTTTTCCAAGCCGCCCACCACGGTGATCGGGCCGGGCGATGCCATCGAGCACAACGCCAGGATCACGCAGCAACTGGACTGGGAAGTGGAGCTGGCCGTCATCATCGGGCGGCGCGCGTTGCGCGTGGCCGAGGCTGATGCGCTGTCCTATGTGTTCGGCTACAGCGTGATGCTGGACATGAGCGCGCGCGATTGCCGCCGGGCAGGGCAGTGGATCTATTCCAAGGGACAGGACACGTACGCGCCGTTCGGTCCGTGCATCGTGACCGCCGACGAAATCCCCGACCCGCAGGTGCTGGACTTGTGGCTGACGGTCAATGGCGAAAAGAAGCAGGGCTCGAACACGCGGCACATGCTGTTCAAGGTGCCGTTCCTGATTTCCGACATCAGCGCCGGCATCACGCTGGAACCAGGCGACATCATCGCCACCGGCACGCCGGAGGGCGTGGGGGCCGGGCGCAAGCCGCAGGAATTCCTGTGGCCGGGCGACGTGGTCGTCGCCTGCGTGGAAGGCATCGGCACGCTGCGCCACCCGGTGGTGGCCGTCTAGGAGCACCGCTTGAAACCCAGAATCAAGGCCCCGCGCGAGGATGCGGCCGCTGACGGCGGCGCCGGGGTCGAAGACATCACGCTGTCCGAACACATCTACCGGCAGTTGCGCCGCGACATCATGCGCGGCGCGTTTGCGCCCGGCCAGTCGCTGCGGCTGGAACTGCTGCGCCAGCGCTACGGCGGCAGCTTTTCGCCGATCCGCGAGGCGCTGAACCGGTTGCGCAGCGAGCGCATGGTGCTCACCACCACATCGCGCGGCTTTCGCATCGCGCCGCTGTCCGTCGAGGAAATGCGCGATGCCTGCGAGACCCGCATCCTGATCGACTGCGACGCGTTGCGGCGGTCGCTGGCCAACGCCGACGACGCCTGGGAGGCGCGGCTGGTGGGGGCGTTTCATGCGTTGGCGCTGGCGGCCCGGCGGGCGGACGCCGCACCCGTGCTGGATCCGGACCGCGAGGACACGCTGGAGGCCCGCCACCAGGAATTTCACCAGGCGCTCATCGGCGCCTGCCGCTCGCCCTGGCTGCTGGACCTGTCCGCGCAGCTTTACGCGCAGACCGAGCGTTATCGCCGGCCGGCGCGCGCCCAGGCCATGGCGTACGGCCATGACCGCGACGTCGACGACGAGCACCGCGCGCTGCTGGATGCCGCCGTCTCGCGCGACGCCGGCCGCGCGGCCGCGCTGCTGGCGGCGCACTACCGCGAGACGGCGCGGGTCATCGAGCGCATCCTTTCCCTGCCCGAGGGACAAGCCGCGGCCTAGCGTCGTGATGCCGTAAGCTTGTCGTCCATGGCAGACCTGAAACTCCTGGAAGACCTGATCGCGCTGGCGCAGACCGGCAGCTTCGTGCGCGCCGCGGAACTGCGCCACGTCA
>JAEYVD010000196.1 GCA_023432075.1 Pseudomonadota bacterium
TGGCCGCGCTGCTGTCGGGCATCGTTGTTCACAAGCGCATCTTCAAGGATTTCTTCACCTTTCGTCCGGGGCGCGGCCAGCGCGCCTGGCTTGACGGCCACAATGCATCGGCCGTACTCACGCTGCCGTTCCAGCTGATGATCGCCTATACCGGGCTGGCGATCTTCTACACCAGCTACATGCCAGGCCCGCTCCGTGCGGTCTATGGCGAACAAGGGGCGGCGCGCTGGCAGGCGGCGCTTGCCGAGGGGGCCCCGCAAGCCGGGGTCGCCACCTTGCCCGCACGCCCTCAGCTGGACGGCGGTCTGCCGGCGCGCCAGCAATTGGGCGTGCTGCTGCACGCGGCGCAGACGGCACTGGCAAGCCCAGCCCGCATGATCATGGTGGAGCGTCCGGGTCAGCCGCGGGAGCGCATCAGCGTGTATGGCCGGCCGGATTCCGCGGCCACGATACGCGATCTCACCAGCCCGGCGGGACGCGCCGTGTTCGACGGCGCCAGCGGCGCGTTCTCCGCCCTGCATCCCGCCGCGGGCCGGCAAGCGGGCGACGTCGCACATGAAGTGATGGAGCGCCTGCATGTGGCCTCGTATGGAGGCTGGACGATCAAGTGGCTGTACTTCGTCTGCGGACTGGCGGGCACGCTGATGATGGCCACGGGAGCGGTCCTCTACGCCATCAAGCGGCGCAACAAGGGCCAAAGCGAATTCGGCGCCGCCACACCTGCCTTCTACCGCATTACCGAAGCACTCAACGTGGCGGCGATTGCGGGAGCCAGTCTGGCCTGCGTCGCCTACTTCCACGCCAACCGCCTGCTCCCGGCAGCGCTGCCCGGCCGCGACTCCTGGGAGATCAGGGGCTTCTTCCTGGTTTGGCTCTTGAGCCTGGTGCATGCCTGCGTGCGGCCGGTGCGGCGCGCCTGGGTCGAACAGGTTGCCTGCACCGCGCTGCTGTGCCTCTTGCTGCCCGTGACCAACGTGCTGACCACCGGGCAACATGCGCTGGCCTATGCGCGTCGCGGCGATTGGCAGGCGGCAATGGTGGAGTCCACCATCGTGGTGCTAGGCTGCCTGTTCACCGTGCTGGCGTGGCGCCTGCGCGCGGGGGACTGGACCGCCCCGCGGCAGGCGCGGGTGACGGCCGCGCCGCGTGGACATCGATGGCGTGTGCTGGCGCGCGTGCTCTGCGCCGTGTTGGGCGGCTACGCGCTGGCGACCGTGGGCGCGATCGTCCTGGCTCAACTCCTGCCGCTTGGCGGCCTCGTCAGCCCCGCGATCGGGGTGGTCGTGGCCAGCCTGCTGAGCTTTCTGATCTACACGGTGGCGGCGCTGTGGGTGTTCGCGGCGCAGGATGCGTGGCGTTGGCTGCTGACCGGCATTGCCGTGCTGGCGGTGCTGACCTGGGCGATGGGGACTGCATGAGCACCACCCTCGCAGCCCTGGCCGCGCTGGCGCTGGCCTTTGCCACCTTTGCCTGCCTGGCGCTGGCAATGGACCGGCATCATGAACAGGCCACCGGTCACGAAACAACAACGTCCGGGCTCAAGTGGGGCTTGCGTCTGGGCGCGGCGCTGCTGGCGCTTGCCGCGATGGCCGCCTGCCTGCAGGCCTGGGGCATCGCGGTGGCGGCGCTGGTGTGGCTGGGCATGCTGTCGTGCGGCGCGATCCTGACCACCCTCACGCTCAGCTATGCGCCGCGTCGGCTCCGGACGCTGGCCGCGATGGCGGCCTTTCTGGGCTTGGGCTTGGGCTTGGGCTTGGGCTTGGGCTTGGCCTGCGCCTGAAACGGCCACCGGAACATCAACGCATTGCCTTATTCTTGCCCCCTATACACAATTGCCACATCAAGACAAAAGAGAAAGCCTCATGCACATTTACCGGATCGCTGCATTCACCAGCCAGGGTCAAGGCGGAAATCCCGCCGGCGTCGTTCTTGCGGATCAACTCCCCTCGCCCGAGGAAATGCAAAGGGTGGCAGCCGAGGTCGGCTATTCGGAAACGGTCTTCTCTTGTCCAAACGGCGACGGTTCGTGGCGCACCCGGTACTACTCGCCTGAAGCCGAAGTCGCTTTTTGCGGGCATGCGACCATCGCGCTAGGCGCGGTGCTTGGGCAGACCTTGGGACCGGCCCGGTATCCGCTGGCCCTGGCGAATGCCCAAATTGAAGTGTCGGCTGCAATCCAGGATGGCGAATGGGTAAGCGTGCTGCGCTCGCCACCGACGCGCAGCGCACTCGCCAGCCCGGGGTTATTAACCGAGGCGCTCGAACTCTTCGGCTACGCCATGGACGACCTGGATCCCACGCTTGCGCCCTGCATGGCCAACGCGGGGATCGACCACTTGATTGTCCCGCTCATTTCACGCGCCGCGCTGGCCCGCATGAACTACGACCTTGATCAAGGACGGCGCTTCATGCAAGCCCATCGCATCGGAACCATCGCGTTCGTGTTCAGCGAGAGCGATACCCTGTTCCACGCGCGCAACGCGTTCGCCATTGGCGGCGTCCTGGAAGACCCTGCAACCGGCGCGGCCGCCGCGGCCTTTGCTGGAATGCTTCGCGACCTGGGCCGTAAAGCGCATGGCGAAATCGTCATCCTGCAAGGCGAGGACATGGGCATGCCCTGCCGAATCGAAGTCGAATTCACGGGCGAGCCGGGATCCCCCGTGAATGTGCGCGGCAAGTCATCTGTCATCGGCTAGGCGCGCGGGCCGTTCCGTCACGCCTTCGGTCGTATGACGCTGCCAGCATGTGTGCCCGTGCTGGCGCCAAAGCTCCACGCCAAGCGCCCGTTGACCAATACGTGATCGATACCCTGCGCCTGGCGCGTGGGCGCAGCCCAGGTGGCGGTGTCCGCAATGGCATCCGCATCGAAGACCACGATGTCGGCCGCGCAACCCTCGGCGATGCGCCCTCGCGCGGGAAGCCGGAAATACGCGGCCGGCTTGCCGGTCATCTTGTGCACCGCCTGTTCCAGCGTGAACAGCCCGACGTCGCGGCAATAGTGGCCCAGCACCCGCGGAAAGGTGCCCCACAGGCGCGGATGCGGCGCGGGGTCGTGAGGCATGCCGTCCGAACCGATCATCGTGCCCGGGTACGCGAGGATGCGCTCGACGTCGGCCTCGTCCATGATGAAGTAGATGGCGCCCGCCGGCTGCAGCGCATCGACCGCATCTTCCGGACTCAGCCCCATGTCGCGGGCAATATCGTCCAGATCCTGCCCCGCATACTGCGGATACGGCACGGACTTGGTCACGATGACCCGGCTGGATACCGCAAGGCGGTCCTTGCGCAGGATCGTGGATCCGGCCACGTAGGGATAGCAATCCAGCGCCACCTCCTGGCGCTGGCTGGCCTGGCCGATGTGCGCCAGCGTCTGCACCGAACGCCCATGGTTGCGTGGACCGATCAGCTTATGGTGCGAGATCAGCACGGGCGCGCCGCCCGCCGCCCCCACCGCAAACGCTTCATCCAGCGCCGCGAAGATGCGATCGCCTTCATCGCGGATATGGCTGGCGTACAGCCCGCCATATTCGCGCAGCACGCTGGCCACCGCCATCAATTCATCCAGCGTCGCCGGCATGGCGGCCGGATACGCGGTGCCGGTGGACAGCCCGATGGCGCCGCTCTGCATGGCCTCGTGCAATAGCGCCTGCATGTGCTCGATCTCGGCGGCGGTTGCCGGCCGGTCCAGGTCGTCCATCGCTGCGGCGCGCAGCGAGGTGTGTCCCACCAGGCAGGCCGCGTTCACGGCGGGCGGGTGGCGATCCAGGTTTTCCAGGTAGGCGCGGAACGTCTCGTACGGAAAATCGCCGGCGTCGTTGCCCAGCAGATTGACGGGCGCAGGCACTTCGCTGCGCCAGCCCGAACGCCACGGCGCCTGGCTGATGCCGCAGTTGCCAGTCACCACCGTGGTGACACCCTGGCTCAGCTTGGCGGGCATGCCGGGATCGATCGACAGGTAGCGGTCGTCGTGGGTGTGCGTATCGATGAAGCCGGGCGACACGATGCGGCCGTCCGCCGCCAGCACCTGGTCGGCCACAGCGCCCGCCAGGTCGCCGACGGCCGCAATGCGGCCGTCGCGCACGCCCACATCGGCCCGGACGCGGTCGGCGCCCGTCCCGTCGATCACCGTGCCTCCACGGATCAGCAGATCGTAGCGTTCGTGATTCATACGGTTCAGTCGATCTTGACGTTGGCTTGCTTGATCACCTGCGCCCAGACCGGACGCTCGGCGTGTGCGCGGTCAAACAGCTGCTGGCGCGGGCCGATGTTCGGCACATAGGACAGGGTCTTGAGCTTTTCCTGGACGTCCGGCGACTGCAGCGCCTTGTTGATCGCGCCGTTCAGGTAGTCCAGCACCTTGGGGTCGGTGCCGGCGGGCGCGACATAGCCCGTCCAGGCCACGGCGCGATAGCCCTTCAACCCCTGCTCGTCCAGCGTGGCCAGATTGGGCATGGACGGATCGCGCTGCAGGTCGGTCACGGCCAGTGGTACGACCTTGCCCTGGTCCACGAACGCGGCGATGGACGAAATATTGTCGAACACCAGGTCGGCTTCGCCGCGCAGCACGGCCAGGTCCGCCTCAACGCCGCCTTTGTAGGGCACGTGCATGAACTCCACGCCCGCCATCGCGCCAAACATCGCCGCGCTCAGATGCCCGGTGGTGCCGTTGCCGCCCGACGATACGACCAGCTTGCCCGGTTCCTTCTTGGCCAGGGCGATCAGTTCGGCGACGCTTTTGACGTTCAGGCCCGGACGCACGGCCAGCAGGTTCTGCACGGAACCGGTCAGCGCGACCGGCGCCAGTTGCTTGTCGGCGTCGTACTGCAGCTTGGCGTACAGGCTCTGGTTGATCGCCAGCGTGGCCACATTGGCAAAGCCGATGGTATAGCCGTCGGGCGCGGCATTGGCCACCGCCTGCGTGCCGATGATGCCGGATGCGCCGGTGCGGTTCTGCACGACGAAGTTGCCGCCGGTCTGCTTGGCCATTTCGGCGGCCAGCAAGCGCGATACAAGGTCGGGCGTGGTGCCGGTATTGAAGGGCACCACGATCGTGACGGGGTGCTCGGGATAGGCGGCCTGGGCGGCGGACACCGCGGTCAGGCTCATCATTGCGCTCGCGGCCGCGAGCCAGCGCCTGGCGCTGCTTTGGAACGTGGACATGGTTTTCTTCCTTGGACTGTTATAGGTGTAGCCGCGCAGGCTCTGCGTCCCCCGCGGGTCTTGCACGGCGCCTGAACGACGCCGGTACTACGCGGCGGGGCTTGCGGCCCCGCCGGCCTGGACGGTCGCGCGAACGCTCAGCCCAGTGCGATCTGACGCAACAGCGGCAAATCGATGTTTCCGCCCGACAGCACGATGACCGCATCGCGGCCTTCGGCAGACAGCTTTCCCGCCAGCAGCGCGGCCAGCGCCACCGCGCCGCCCGGCTCCACCACCAGACGCAATTCGTCCAGCGCAAAGCGGATGGCGGTGGCGACTTCGTCATCGCTCACCGACACGGCCGCGCTCAGGCAACGGCTGTTGATCGCGTAAGGCAGTTCCGCCGGCGTCGCTGCCTGCAGCGCATCGCACAAGGTCTTGGCGCCCGCCGGGTTGGTCTCGCGCTTGCCGGAGGCCAGCGACCTCACCGTGTCGTCGAATTCACGCGGTTCCACTGCCACCATCCGGGCCTGCGGCGCCAGTTCGCGCAGCACCAGCGAGCAGCCCGCCGCCATGCCGCCGCCGCCGCAAGGCGTGGCAAAAAGCCCAAGGTTGGCCCGCGCCGCGGCCGGCAGATCCTGCAGCGCCTCCAGGGCCAGCGTGCCCTGCGCAGCCAGCACGTCAGGATGGTCGCCAGGCGGCAGCAGCGTGGCGCCGGTCTCGGCCAGCAGGCGCATCCCGATCTCTTCGCGGCTTTCGCGCGTGCGGTCGTAGCGCACAACCTTGGCGCCGTGGCGCAGCGCCTTCTCGACCTTGTTTTCCGGCGCATCCACCGGCATCACGATGGTGGCCGGCACGCCCAGGCAGCGGCTGGCCCAGGCAACGGCCTGGCCATGATTGCCGGTGGAATAGGCCACCACGCCACGCTCGCGCTGCGCCGGGTCCATGTTCAACAGTGCGTTGAACGCGCCGCGGGCCTTGAAGGAGCCCGTCACCTGCAGGTTTTCCAGCTTCAGCCAGATGGGCGCCTGCGCCCGTTCGTCCAGCGCCGGCGAGCGCAGCAGCATGGTGCGCCGCACGTAGGGCGCGAGGCGCTCGGCGGCGGCGGTCACGTCGGCGTATTGCGGCACGCGCAGGGTGCCGAGCATTTCGTGTTCGATGGTCGGAGGCAAAAGCATCGCGGTCATGAGGCTATCCAGCAAGGTAGAGAAATTAGGACGGGTCAGGCCGAAGGCGTCCAGACGGCGGGCGCGACGCTGCCGGTCTGCTCGACCAGGCGGCCGTAGGCCTCGGGACGGCGATGCTTGGCGAAATTGAAGACGGTGCTGCGGCCCAATTCGCACAGGTCCAGGTCGCAGTCGGCGACGATCAGCTCATCGTCCCAGGTCGCGGCCATGGCGATGATTTCGCCCTGGGGGTTGACGATGATGGAGTGGCCCAACAGTTCATGGCCGTCCTCGGTGCCGGCCTTGGCAACGGCCGCGGCAAAGGTGGCGTTCTGGTAGCAGCCCGCCTGGATGGACAGGTGCGAGTGCAGCACGCGCAGGTGGTGCGCCTCGAAGCCGCGGTTGTCCTGGTTGCGGCTGGGCGTGTTGTAGCCCAGCATGACGAGTTCGACTTGCTGCAGGCCCAGCACGCGCCAGGCCTCGGGCCAGCGCCGGTCGTTGCAGATGAGCATCCCCAGGTTCGCGTCCACGCCGGGTGCAACGGGCGCGCGCACCACCGGAAACCCCAGGTTGCCCACTTCGAAGTAGCGCTTTTCCAGATGCTGCACCTGGCGATGCTCGGCGAACTCGGCGTGGCCCGGCAGATGAACCTTACGGTACTTCAGCACGATCTCGCCGTTGGGCGCGATGACGACCGACGTGTTGAACCGGCGCTTGCGCACGATGCCCTGTTCGTCCGGTTCCCAGGCCAGTTCCGCGTATCCCAGGTACACCATCAGGCCGTAGCGCTTGATGGCGTCGAATAACGGCTGCGTGGCGGGCGACGGCAGGCTGGGCTCAAACCAGGCATCCGCCTCGTCAAGATCCTCGCAGTACCAGCGCGGAAAGAAGGTCGTCAGCGCAAGTTCCGGAAAAACCACGACCTGGGCGCCCCGTTGATGCGCGCGCTCCATCAGCCGGACCATGCGGCCGATCGCCACGTCGCGCCCCTCGGCACGTTGAATCGGACCCAACTGGGCGGCAGCGACGGTGACAATGCGGGACATAAGGCAATCCTCGGTTGTGTGAGCGATATCCACCGCCAGCATGACGCGCGCGCCGCGCTGCGGGAAGACCGTCCGCCAGGCGGGATGCAAATCCCGCCGAGCCATGAAACGTGCCCGCGCCCCTTGAAAACAAAGCGTTTTTCGCCGCCGGAAGAGGCTGCCGCCGGCCGCGGGACTGTGCATTTAGTAATGGGCTGCGCGCAAAACGTCATGGCAGCCGCGTAGCGCGCACGCTGCGCCGGCCGCCAGGCCATAAAATGGCTGGCGCTGTCTTCCCTTCCACTCACGCCCCCTTCCCTATGGCCGGCCCCCTTCCCTCGGCGCCCGGAGCGCTGACGCTTCGCCAGATCGAGGTCTTCCACGCCGTGATGCTGACCGGCTCGCTCAGCGAGGCGGGCCGCATGCTGTCCGTGACGCAGCCTGCCGTGAGCCGCGTGCTGGCTTCGGCCGAGAACCGGCTGCGCTATCGGCTGTTCGAACGCGTCAAGGGGCGGCTGCACCCCACCCCGGAGGCCCGGCGCCTGTTTGTCGAGGCCGAAGAGATCTTCGGCCGCGTCAACCGGTTCAATGCCCTGGCGGGCGCGTTGGGCGCAGGCTCGGCAGGCACGGTCAGCCTGGTGTCCAGTCCCAGCTTCAGCGAATGGCTCATCCCGCACGCCATCCAGAAGTTCCGCGAGCGGCATCCCGACACGCCCATCCGCTACCGGCCGCTGGCTTTTGACGCGCTGCTGCCGCATCTGCTGCTGGGACAGGCCGATTTCGGCATCGCGTCGATGCCGCCGCCGGTCAATGCCAATATCGTCAGCGAAGAAATCGGCCAGGGCTGGCTGGGCTGCGCGGTGCCGCGCGGCCATCCGCTGGCGGTGCGCAGGCGTGTTCGCGCCGAAGACCTGCAAGGCCATCTGCTGATCGGCTATGGCGCCGACACCCCCTTCGGGCGGCTTGCCAGCCGCTTTCTGAACTCCGGCCCCGCGCCGGTGCAGCCGCAGATCGAAATCCGCTCGACGCCCGAGGCGCTGGCGCTCGTGCGCCAAGGCGTGGGCGTGGCGCTGATCGAATCGTTCGGCTATCACCCCAGCTTCGGCAAGGACTTCGTGCTGCTTCCCACCGACCCCGCCCTGAGCCACGCCATCCATCTGCTGCACTCGGCCAGCAGCCCGCTATCGAGCACCGCCAAGCGCTTTGCGACCGTGCTGAAGACGTTAATCCGGCAGGCGCAAAAAGACGCGCCCTACTGAAAGTCCATCTGCGAGATCGGCCGCAGGCGCACGCCCTCTTCCAGCAGCGCCTGGCGCACGGCCCGCGCGATGTCGACGCCCTGCGGATTGTCGCCATGCACACAGATCGTGTGCACCGGCATGGCGACCACCTTGCCGCCCACCGTGCGGATCGCCTGCTCGCGCACCATGCGCAGCGCCTGCGCGGCCGTCGCGGCCGGATCGTGGATCACCGCCCCGGGCTCGCTACGCGGCAGCGTCAGGCCATTGTCGCCATAGAGCCTGTCGGCAAACACCTCGCAGGCCACGCGGATGCCGGCCCGGCGCGCGGCGCGCTCGGTCTCGTTGTGCGGCGTGCAGACCAGCACCAACTCCGGGTCGAGCGTGCGCATGGCCCAGGTCAGCGCCTCTGACAGCGCCCGATCTTCGAAGGCCAGCGTGGCCAGCGCGCCGTGCACCTTCACATGCGTCACGCCATGGCCCGCCGCGCGGGCCATGCCCTGCATCGCGGCGATCTGGTACGCGAGCATGTCGCCGATGGCCTGGGGACTGTCGCCGACGATCTTGCGCCGGCCGAATCCCCACAGGTCGTTGAACCCCGGATGGGCGCCCACATCAATGCCCCGCTTTAGCGCGGATGCCGCAGTTTGGTGCATGACCGATGCATCACCACCGTGAAAACCGCAAGCCACGTTGGCTGACGTGATGAGGTCCAGCATGGCCTCGTCCGCTCCAATCTTGTAGTGGCCGAAGCTCTCTCCCAGGTCGGAATTGAGGTCTACGTCGCGCATCTGAAGGACTCCGAAAAAAGCGAATTTCAATGTTTGGCATACCGTTGGCATGCAATTTGCATGCCAAGGACTTGCTGAGGCGATATGCCCAGGATCGGGGCAGGTCTGCCCACCGCGTTTTTTTAATGAACGGAGTCCAAGCAATGAATCTCAAATGGAAGAACGCCACATGCGCCGTCGCCGCAGCATTGGCGATGGCGACTGGCGTGGCGCAAGCGGCAGAACTCAATTTCGCCAGCTGGGGCGGCAACTACCAGGGCGCGATCCGCGACGCCTGGCTCAAGCCCTTCTCCAAGGAAACCGGCATCACCGTCCACGAAGACACCGATCCGCAGGTCGCCAAGATCCGCGCCATGATCGACACCAAGTCAGTCACATGGGATGTGGTGACCGAGAACAGCGCCCGCCTGACGCGTGGCATCAAGCTGGGCGTCTTCGAGAAGATCACGCCGGACATGGTCAACCAGGACCACGTGATCCCCAGTGCCCGCAACGACTATGGCGTGCCGTCGGAAATCTTCTCGACCAACATCGGCTTCTCGACCCAGGCCTTCCCCGCCGGCAAGCCGCAACCCAGCACCTTCGCCGACTTCTGGGACGTGAAGAAATTCCCCGGCAAGCGGACCCTGCAGGACGATCCCGCCACGGTGATCGAAGCGGCGCTCATCGCCGACGGCGTCCCGCCCGCCGAGGTGTACAAGGTGCTGGCCACGCCCGAAGGCCTTGACCGCGCGTTCAAGAAGATCGAAGAGATCAAGCCCCACGTCGCCCGCTGGTGGAAGAGCGGCGCCGAACCCGTCAACGCGCTGGGAAGCGGCGAAGTCGTGATGGCGCTGGGCTGGAACGGCCGCTTCCAGGCCGGCATCGACTCGGGCCTGCCCATCGCCATGGGCTGGGGCGACAGCATCGCCCAGGTCGGCTACTTCGCCATCGTGAAGGGCTCGCCCAACCGCGACGCGGCCATCAAGCTGCTGAACTACATGATCCAGCCCAAGCACCAGGCCGAATTCAGCAAGTACATCGCCTACGGCCCGACCACCGAGCAGGCCCTGCCCCTGATCGACGCCAAGCGGCTGGAGCGCCTGCCTTCGACCACCGAGCGCCTGAAGAAAAGCATCTTCCTGAACTCGGAGTTCTGGGACACCCACGGCCCCGCCATCACCGAGCGCTACAACCAGGTCCGCGCCCGCTGATCCTCCTGCTTCCTTACTCAGACGCCGGCGCATGCGCCGGCGCCCCAATGCCATGACCACGAGCACCGAAGCCCTTACCCTGCCCGTCGCCAGCGTGCGCCCGGCCGCCGCTTCCCGGCGCGGCCGCGTCGCGGCCCTTGCTGCGTTGCCGCTGCTGCTGTTTCTTCTGCTGTTTTTCGCCGGCCCGATCGCGGGTTTGCTGGGCAACGGCTTCAAGGGCGAGGACGGCGGCCTGACGCTGGACCATTACCGCCACCTGCTGGACACGCCGATCTACCGGATCGTGCTGGTCAACACGTTCACCATTGCCGCTGCCGTTACGGTGGCCTGCGTGGTGTTGAGCTATCCGCTCGCCTACCTGATGGCGACCGTATCGCCGACCGTGGCGCGCGTGGTGTTCTTCGCGGTGCTCCTTCCCTTCTGGTCCAGCGCGCTGGTGCGAACATCGGCCTGGATCGCGCTGCTGGGCAAGAACGGGCCGTTGAACACCCTCTTGACGACCGTGGGCATCCTGGACCAGCCCATGGCGTTTCTCTACAACTTTACCGGCGTGATGGTGGGCATGACGCACGTGCTGATGCCCTTCGTGGTGCTACCGCTGTATGCGTCGTTCCGGTCCCTGGACGGCAGCCTGGTGCAGGCCGCGCAAGGCCTGGGCGCGGGATCCGCGGGCATTTTCAGCCGGGTCATCCTGCCGCTCACCAGTCCGGGCGCGGTGGCCGGCGGCATCATTGTCTTCATGAACGCGGTGGGCTACTACATCACCCCGTCCCTGATGGGCGGTCCCGCCCAGCGCATGGCCGCCGAACTCATTTCGCACAACATCACCGAAGAGCTGAACTGGGGATTGGCCTCGGCGCTGGCAGGCGTGCTGCTGGCCACCGTGCTGCTGTCGCTGTGGCTGTTCAACCGGCTGTTCGGCCTGAACAGCCTGATCAGCGCCAGTTCCGGCAAAGGCAGCAACACCAGCGGGTATCGCCGCACGCCGGGCGGCCGGATGTCGGCCATGCTGGGCGTGGCGTGCGCGGTGTTCCTGCTATTGCCCATCGTCGTGGTCATTCCAATGAGCTTCGGCACGACGGAGTTCCCCATCTTCCCGCCGCCCAGCTACGGGCTGCGCTGGTACGAGAACTTCTTCACCGACGGTAAATGGCTGGCCGCGCTGGCCTCCAGTACGCGGATCGCCGTCGTGGTGACGCTGCTGGCCACGGTCCTGGGCACCGCCGCCGCGCTGGGCGTCAGCCGATTGGCAAAGCGCCACCAAGGCTGGCTGGACGCCTTCTTCATCGTCCCGATGTCGGTGCCGGCCATCGTCACGGCGGTCGCGCTCTACTACCTGTTCGCGCCCATCGGCTGGGTCGCCAATTCCATGGCGGTCATTCTGGGCCACACCGTGCTGGCCGCGCCCTACGTCTACATCACCATGCGGGCGGCGCTGCGCAGCCTGGACCCCAGCCTGGAGCTGGCCGCGCTGAGCATGGGCGCCTCCTGGCCGACGATGTTCCGGCTGGTCATGCTGCCGGCCCTGATCCCCAGCCTGATCGGCGGCGCCGTCTTTGCCTTCGTCAGCTCGTTCGACGACGTAGTCATGGCGCTGTTCCTGACCACCATCCGCAACCGCACCCTGCCCAAGCTGATGTTCGAGGGCCTGGCCAACGACTTCGATCCCACCGTGATCTCCGCCTCCTGCCTGCTGGTCGGGGCGACGGCGCTGATCCTGCTTGCAAACCTGCTGATCAGCAGGAAGAAGGAACACTGACATGCACACCGCCACCGACATCCTCCCGCAACGCCCGCCGGAACGCCAGGGCAAGGAACTGACGCTTACCGGCATCCACAAGCGCTACGGCGATTCGATTGCGCTGCCCGACGTCGACCTGACCGTGGCGCGCGGCGAGTTCTGCACGCTGCTGGGCGCGTCCGGCTCCGGCAAGACCACACTGCTCAAGATCATTGCCGGCTTCGAATCGCCGGACGCCGGCGTGGTGAAGATCGGCGGGCGCGACGTCACGCATACGCCGATCGCGGACCGCAATATCGGCATGGTGTTCCAGAACTACGCCCTGTTCCCGCACATGAGCGTGTTCGAGAACGTCGCGTTCGCGCTGCGCATGCGGCGCCAGAACGAAGAAGACATCCGCCGCCGCGTATTCGAGGCGCTGGACCTGGTAAGCCTGGCGCCGCTGCAGGACCGCAAGCCCGGCGCGCTGTCCGGCGGCCAGCAGCAGCGCGTCGCGCTGGCGCGCGCCCTGGTGTTCACGCCCGACATCCTGCTGATGGACGAGCCGCTGGGCGCGCTGGACAAGAACCTGCGGCAGTCCATTCAGTTGCAGCTGCGCCGGCTGCACCAGGAACTGGGACTGACCGTGGTCTTCGTCACGCATGACCAGGAAGAAGCCATGAACCTGTCGGACCGCATCGTCATCCTGGAACAGGGCAACATCGTCGAGGCCGGCTCGCCGGAAAGCCTGTACCGCAAGCCCGCCAGCGCTTTCGTGGCCGGCTTCCTGGGCGAGTGCAATTTCCTGCCCGCCAACGATGGCGTGCTGGGCGTGCGCCCCGAACACCTGCGCCTGGGCAGCCGCCTGGTCGGCGCCGATCAGCGCCACCCGGGCAAGGTCGTGGCGTCGACGTTCTGCGGCGTGCACTGGAAAGTCTTCATCGAAGCCTTCGACAAAGTAATCCTGGCCTACGCGCCGCTGGATGCGGACTCAGCGCAGCGCACGCCCGGACAGGCGGTCACGTGGGGCTTTCATCCGGACGACGCCATGGAATTCGCCAACGCAGCATGACGATCGACGCATCAATTTCTTGCGGGAATGCCCCGCCGCGCATCGTGGCGGCGGGCGATCGCACGCTGCTGGTCGAGTTTCCCGACCGCATCGACGCCGAGACCAATGCGCGCGTGCTCGCGCTAGCGAAGGCGTTGCGAGCCAACTTGCGCAAGGTCCGCGGACTCCTGAGCGTGGTGCCGGCGTACCGTTCGCTCGCGGTGAGCTTCGATCCGCTACGGATCGGGCACGAGGCGATTTGCGAGCTGATCGGCCGCAGCCTGCAAGCCAGCGCCTTCGCGCCCGTCGCCGCACCGCGCCGCTGGCAAGTCCCGGTCTGCTACGGCGGCGCCCACGGCATGGACCTGCAGGCGCTGGCGGATCAGCATCGGCTTGATCCCGCGCGCGTCATCGCGCGGCACACCGCGCCGGTCTACCGGATCTACATGGTGGGATTTCTGCCGGGCTTCGCGTATCTGGGCGGCCTGGATCCTGCGCTGCACACGCCTCGCCGCGCCATGCCACGCGCGCACACGCCCGCCGGCAGCATCAACATCGGCGGCCAGCAGACGGCCATCGCCTCCGTGCCCGGACCCAGCGGCTGGCACCTGATCGGCCGCACGCCGTGGCGCAGCTTCGATCTGCGCCACGTGAATCCATTTCTGTTCGAGGCCGGCGACGAGATCGTGTTCACCCCCATCGATGAAGACGAGTTCGAACGCCTTGCCGCCTTGCAGGACGACCCCGCCCGGCGACCGCAACCGCTGCCAGGAGCCGGCCAATGAGCGCGCGCCTTCGCGTCGAGAAGGCCGGCTTGCTAACCACGGTGCAGGACCTGGGGCGCCCGGGCCATGAACACATGGGCGTGCCGCCGTCGGGCGCCATGGATCCCGGCGCGCTGCGCATGGCCAATGGACTGGTTGGCAACGCCCCCGGCATGGCCGCACTGGAATTCACCCTGCTGGGCGGCGCGTTGCAGGTGCTGGATGCGGATTGCACCGTCGCCTTTGCCGGCGACGCCCTGCTGCACGCCAGCGCCACGGCCGCCTCGCCCGCCCGGTCACTGAGTCCGTGGCAATCCCACCGTGTACCGGCGGGCGCCACCTTGACGATCGGGCCGCTGGAGCGCGGCGTACGCGGATATCTGGCCGTCGGTGGCGGCATCGCCGTCGCGCCCGTGCTGGGCAGCGCGTCCACCCTCACGCGTGCGCGGCTTGGCGGCCTGGACGGCCGTGCGCTGGCGCGCGGCGACGTGCTTGCCACCGGCGACACCCCGCGCCCGTAGCCCCCCCGCAGGCTGGCCACCCGCGACACCGGCTGGTTCTATCGGGACACGCCCATCGGTGTCGTCCTCGGCCCGCAGCAGGATCACTTCGCGCCCACCGAGATCGACCGTTTTCTCGGCGCCACGTATCGCCTGGCGCCGCAGTCCGACCGCATGGGCCTGCGCCTGGATGGGCCGGCCGTCGCGCACGCCCGGGGCGCCGATATCATCACCGACCCCATCGCCGCCGGCAGCATCCAGATCCCAGGCGCGGGACAACCCCTGATTGCCATGAACGACCGCCAGACCACCGGCGGCTACCCCAAGATCGCCACCGTCATCTCGGCCGACCTGCCTCGTCTTGCCCAGATCCGCCCGGGCCAGCCGCTGCGGTTCGAAGCCCTGGACATGGCGCAGGCCGTGCAGCGCTGGCGCGATTACACGGAATGGGTGCGCGCCCGCGAAGACGAACTGCGCGCAGACCCGAACTTTCCCATCTTCCCCTTATTGTTTCCATGATTCCTATGTCCATCATTCATGCCATGGAAAGCCCCTTGATCAACGCCACAGCCGCCGCCCCGGCCGCCGACGACTCGCGCGACCTGGTCGACGAGGCCTACTCGACCATGCTGGACATGATCCAGCTGGGCCAGTTGCCCATCAACCAACCGCTGCAGGAACGCAACTTGGCCAGCGCGCTGGGCGTGTCGCGCACCCCGCTGCGCGAGGCGATGAGCCGGCTGATCGGCGCCGGCTTCGCCGTGCGCACGGCACGCGGGCAGCTCATCGTGCCCGAACCCTCGTTGCGCCAGTACCTGGAGATCTTCCAGATGCGCGTGCTGCTGGAAGGCGACGCCGCCGCTGCTGCCGCCACCCGCATGGCGCCGGAAGAGGCCGCGGCCCTCCTGGAGCAAGTCAGCGAGATCCGGCGCCGCAATGAAACCACCCACGAGGAGAACCATCGGGTCGACAACCTGCTGCACGACAGCATCGCGCTGGCCAGCGGCAACCGGCTGATGGCACAGGCCATCCACGACCTGCGCATCAAGGCCCGCTGCTTCGACCAGAACGGCGCGCCGGAACGGCTGATTCCCGGCTGCGACGAGCACATGGCCGTCCTGCAGGCCATCCTGAATCGCGACCCCGACGCCGCGCGCGCGGCGATGCAGGCGCACCTCTGCAACGTGCGCGTTGGCCTGGTCGCCCGCCACACCCAGATTTAACTGCTTCCTTTACCCGCATGTCATTCCCTACCCCCAAGCCTCTGCTCATCATCATGAACCCGGTCACGCAGGCCGACCGGGATCAGATCGCCCGCCACTTCGAAGTCGTCTTCGCCCCGACGCCGGCGCAGTATGCGCAAGCCGTCGCCGAGCACGCGCCGCGCGTCGATGTGATCATGACCATCGGCGCAATTGGCCTGACTGCAGGCCAGATCGACGCACTGCCCAACCTGAAGCTGATCTACTCGATGGGAGCCGGCTACGAAAAGATCGACCTGGACCACGCCCGGCGGCGCGGCGTCAAGGTCGCCAACGGCGCGGGCACCAACGACAGCTGCGTCGCCGACCACGCCATGGGCCTGATGATCGCCGTCATCCGCGGCATTCCCCGCCTGGACCAGCTCACGCGGCAAGGCGTCTGGCGCACGCAGCTGCCCCTGCCGCCCAACGTCTCCGGAAAAAAACTGGGCATCATCGGCCTGGGCGGTATCGGCGAAAAAGTGGCGCTACGCGCGCAGGCGTTCGAGATGCAGATCGGCTACCACAACCGCCGCCCGCGCCCGGGCTCGCCGCACCGCTACTTTCCTTCCGTGAGCGAACTGGCGGGGTGGTCCGACGTGCTGCTCGTCGCCATCCCGGGCGGCGATTCAACTCACCATCTGATCGATGGCGCCATCCTGGACCAGCTCGGCCCCAACGGCTACCTGATCAACATCGCGCGCGGCAGTGTCGTGGACACCGTTGCCTTGGAACGTGCCCTGCGCCAGCAGACCATCGCCGGCGCGGCCCTGGACGTTTATGAAGGCGA
>JAEYVD010000238.1 GCA_023432075.1 Pseudomonadota bacterium
AGTCATGATTGCTTCTTGAAAATGCCCGGCCGGCGGGGCCGGGCGCGTTGCGTCATTGCACGGAGATGCCGCCGGTCTCGATGACCTGCTTCCAGCGGGCGCTTTCCTGCTGCTGGAACTTGGTGAACGCTTCGGGCGAGTTTGCGACGACCTCCAGGCCGATGTCAGTGAAGGGCTTGCTGAGCGCCGGATCCTTCAGCGCGGCGGTCAGGGCGGCGGACAGCTTGTCGCGCACGTCGGCGGGCAGGTTCTTGGGGGCCACGACGGCCTGCCAGGCATAGACGTCGACGCCGGGCACCGAGACTTCGGCGAACGTGGGCACGTCCGGCAGCACGGGCGAGCGCTTGGAACCGGTGACGGCGATGGCCTTGAGCTTACCGGACTTGATATGCGGCAGCACGGCGTTCACGTTCTGGAACGACATGTCCACCTGGTTGCCCAGCAGATCGGAAATGGCGGGCGCGCCGCCCTTGTAGGGCACATGCAGGCCCTTGGTGCCGGTCTTCTGCCAGAACAGTTCGGCGGTCAGGTGGTCGGACGAGCCCGCGCCGGAGGTCGCGAAACTGATCGCGCCCGGCTTGTCCTTCAGCAGCTTCAGCACGTCCTGCACGCTGTTGATCTGAGGCGCCAGCTTGGGGCTGACCACCAGCACATTGGGCGTCTGCACGGCCACGGTGAGATACGTGAAGTCCTTGGCCGGATCGTAGGTGATGCCCTTCATCAGGTGCGGGGCCACGACCAGCGGGGCCAGCGACGTGACCATCAGGGTGTAGCCATCCGGTGCGGCGCGGGCCACCTGCGACGCGCCGATGGTGCCGGTGGCGCCCGCCTTGTTTTCCACGACGAAGGATTGCTTGAGCTGCTCGCCCAGCTTGTTGGACAGCGCGCGCGCCACCGAATCGGTTGCGCCGCCGGGCGGGAACGGGACGACAACGGTGACGGCCTTGTCGGGCCAGGCCTGCGCCGCGCCTGCGGCGGCCATCAGGGTCAATCCAAGCATCCACTTGCGCGCATTGGTCTTCATTACTGTCTCCGGATTGGGTTCTTTTATTTACGTTAACGTTACCATTTTTTTTGTTAACGTTAACATGACGGCTTTTTTAGAATATTTCGGCGCGCAGACGCTTCACCATCCGGACAAACCCTGACACCATCCGGCCCGCAAGGCGAGCGTCTGCGGTTAGGCTTGACGCCAATTGCACCCCGCCGTTTTCGACTCCCTTTTGATGCATCCGTCCCGCATGCCGTCCGCCGACACCCCTTCCCGCTCCCCGGAGCGCGCCAACGTAACCGTGCGCGAGGTGGCGCAGGCGGCCGGCGTGTCGATGATCACCGTGTCGCGCGCCATCAATACGCCGCAACAGGTCTCTCCGGCCACGCTCGACAAGGTCAACGCCGCGATCCAGGCGCTGGGCTACGTGCCCAACCTGATGGCCGGCAGCCTGCGCCTGTCGCGCAGCAATCTGGTGATGGTGCTGGTGCCCTCGATCGCCGGGTCGCTCTTTGGCGGGATGCTGACCGCGCTGACGCAGTCGCTCGAGGCCAAGGGCTTTCAGCTCATGGTGGGCCAGAGCGGCTACGACTCTCCCCGGGAAGACGCCCTGCTGCGCGCCATCATCGGACGGCGCCCCGACGGCATCGTGCTGACGGGCGTGATGCACTCGCCGCAGGGCCGGCAGCTCCTCAAGGCTTCGGGCATCCCAATCGTCGAAACGTGGGACGCCACCGACGCTCCCATCGACATGCTGCTCAGCCTGTCGCATGACGCCATCGGCGCCGCCGTCAGCCACTACCTGCGCGACGCGGGCAAGACGCGCCAGGCAGTGCTGAGCGGCGACGACCACCGCGCCCGGCTGCGCGCCGAAAGCCTGGTTCGCGCCGCGCTGGAGTCGGGCCTGCCCGAGCCCCTGGTGCACTACATGCCCGCGCCGACGACACACGCGCAAGGCCGCGAAGGCCTGCGCGCCCTGCAACGTTCGGGCCAAGGCATCGACGCGGTGTTCTGCAGCTCCGACATGATGGCGGCCGGGGTGCTGACCGAGGCTGCGGCGCAGGGGCTGGACGTGCCGCGGCAACTGGCCGTGATGGGGTTTGGCGACATGGACATCGCCGCGTCGATGTCCCCAGCCATCACGTCCGTGCACGTGGACGGCGCCGCCATTGGCGCGCAGGCGGCCGAGATGATCGGCTTGCGCGCCAACGGCCAGCATCCCGCGCAATCGGTGGTGGAAATCGGCTTTCGCATCGTGACGCGCGAGAGCGCGTAAGCGGCGCGCAGCAACGCACGGCGGCCGCGGACACCCAAATCGCCGGTCGGAATTGCGCCAGCGCGCGGGGCAGGATCTGAAACGCGAGTGCACGTCCTGCGCGCTTGTGGCAGCCAGGCCCCTCCGGCAAAATACCTGCCTCCCTTTCTGTCGCCCGGCGCTGGCCCTATCCATGACCGACTCCGTCGCCCTCTTCGACCAGCACCGCTCCCGTCTTTACGGCATTGCGTACCGCATGCTGGGCGCGGTGGCCGAGGCCGAAGACGTCGTGCAGGAAGCCTGGCTGCGCTGGCATGGCGCCGACCGCGACGTCATCCAGAACCCCGAAGCGTGGCTCGTCACCGCCACCACCCGCCTGTCCATCGATCGCCTGCGCGCCGCCAAGGCTGAACGCGACCACTACGTGGGGGTCTGGCTGCCGGAACCCATGCTGATGGCGGCGCCCTCCACGCCGGAGCAGATCCATGAGCAGGCGGACGATGTGTCGGTGGCGTTTCTATTCATGCTGGAACGCCTGTCGCCGGATGCCCGCGCGGCGTTTCTCATGCGCGACGTGTTCGATGCGGACTACGAAGACATCGCGCAAACGCTGGACAAGAACCCGGCGGCCGTGCGCCAGATGGTGCGGCGCGCGCGCCAGCAACTGCGCCAGGGCGCGCCGCGCGAGGCCGTGCCGCGCGCGACGCTGCAGCGCCTGTTGCAGGCGTTTGCCGACGCAATGCAGCGCAGCGATTTCAACGGACTGCTTGCGCTTCTGAGCGACGACGCCGAACTGATCGGCGACGGCGGCGGCAAGGTGACCGCGTTTGCCAGTCTGGTGGGCGGCAAGCGGCTGGCGCAGCTCTTTTATGCGGGCAAGCGCCGGTATCGCGACGCGCTGGATGTCCGGGTGGTGCAGGTGAACGGGCAATGGACCCTCTTGCGCTTCATCGACGGCGATCTGGAATCCGTGCAGTCTTACGAGACCGATGGCGAACGGCTGACGCGGGTGCTGGTGCAGCGAAATCCGGACAAGCTTGCGGGCGTTGCCGCGGCGCTCAAGCGCTCGTGATGCGCGCGGGTGGCGTGTCGTTGGAAGGGGGATTGCGCTGCATCGGGTTTGGGAGTGGGGGAGTTTGCATGGGATTCGGCTGGGTTCTTTAGGCGCCCGGTGCGGCGTGGGCCTGAGGTGGGCGGGGCGTTTAGATGCGCCCGGCGGAAACCGAAGGGAGCCGAAGGCGGACGAGGTTGAGGATGGGGCAGTCCGGAGCGAAGGCTCCGGACCGCAATCGGAGCCCCGCCCGCCCCAGGCCCACGCCGCGCCGGGCGTCTCAAGAACCCAGCCGAATCCCATGCAAACCCACCCAGTCCGCAACTCGATGCAGCGCAATTCCCCTTCCACGCCACCCGCGCGCATGAACACGCCACCCGCGCGCATCAAGAGCCCTTGAGCGCCGCGGCGATGCCCGCAAGCTTGTCCGGATTTCGCTGCA
>JAEYVD010000405.1 GCA_023432075.1 Pseudomonadota bacterium
CGCGCACCCACTGGATCTTGATGTCGGGATTGGCCTTTTCGAAGGCGGCCTGGTAGGCCTTGATCTGGTCGGCTTCCAGCGCCGTGTAGACGGTCAGCGTGGTCTCGGCCGAGGCGGCGCCCATCACACCCGTCAGGGCGGCGGCCAGTGCAAGCAGCTTGTAGCGATTCATGAACAACTCCGTGCGTGAGCGAAAAACAGGATGAACGAGGTCCCCACGGCCGGCGGCTGCCGGCTGCGGATCGCGGTGAATCAAAGGTTTCGGGATGGCCCGGGGCGCCGGGCGGCAGGTGTCTAGGTCAGGGGCGTTCGCCTCGCGCCAGTCGGGCTTCGATGTCGTCGGCCACGGCTGGCAGGTCAGCCACCGTGTCGATCAGGTAATGCGGACCGGCAGGTTCCAGCTCCGCGCACGCGGCAACGCGCGCGGCGTCGCGCGCGGGGCCGGCAAGGCCCAGGTATTCGTCCAGCGTCAGGCCTGCTGCGTTGCCCGACAGCAAGAGGCCGACGGTCCACATGCCGGCGCGGCGGCCTTCTTCAATCCCCGGCGCGGTGTCGTCCACCTTGATGCACGCGGCCACGTCGGACAGGCCCAACTCGACCACGTTCTTCAGCGCCATCGCGGGCGCTGGACGCGCGCGCGGCACCTCGTCGCTGGCGACGATGCAATCGGGCGTCAGGTGCTCGGTGGCCGCGCGCTCGACGACGCGGCGAATCACGCTGGCGGGATAGCCAGAACAAGAACCGATCTTCAGGCCACGCCCGCGCAAGGCGCGCATCACGTCGGCCGCGCCCGGTATGGCGGCCGAATACTGCGCCACCTTCTCCAGTTGCATCGGCAGAAAGCGCTCGTAGATGGCGGTGACGTCGTCGTCGCTGGGCAGGCGGCCGAAGCGGGCCTGATACTGGGCGGCGATGGCAGGCTGGTCGCACAGGGTACGGATGTGGTCCCACTTGCCCATGCCCATCGGGCCGCGCGCCTCCTTCAGCGACACGTCCATGCCGAACTGCGCGAACGCATCCACGAACACCTTGGTGGGTGCAAAGGAGCCGAAGTCGACCAGCGTGCCGGCCCAGTCGAAGATCACCGCCTCGAGGCGGACGGGCAAGGGTTGAGCTGTCATGGAAGTCATCCTGGAAAAATGGTCGGTCAACGGGTCGCCGGGCGCCGCCAGGCCTGGGTGCGCGCCACCAGCGCGCGGCTGGCCAGGTGCAGGACCAGGGCGGCGGCGGCGGAGCTGGCCATGATGACCGTGCACATGGCGGCGGCCGGACCGATGAAGCCGGCGTCGTCCATGTTCAGCACGGCCACGGCGGCCAGCACCGTCGACGGGCTGTAGAGAAACACCACGGCCGACACCGTCGTCATGGCGGATACGAATAGGTAGCGGGCCACGTCCAGCGCCGCGGGCAGGCACATCGGCAGCGTCACGCGCAGGAAGGTCGTCAGGCGCGGCACCTTCAGCGACGCGGAGGCGGCTTCGAACTCCGGGTCGAGCGCATTGAGCGCCGTGGCGGCCGTCAGGTGGGCGCTGGTGTAGAAGTGCACGACCGTGCACAGCACCAGCAGCGGCATCGTGCCGTACAGCAGGTTCAGGGGGTTTGCCAGGCTATTGAAAAAGAAGATGTAGCCCAGGCCCAGCACCAGCCCCGGCACCGCCATCGGCATCAGCGCCAGCATGCCGGCCATGCCGCGCAGGCCGCGCGCCATCGTGCCGCGGGCCGGCACCTTCTCCATCATCCACGCGCCCACAAAAACCACCAGGGTGCCCACGAGCGCCGTGAAGAACGCGAGCTGCAAGCTGTTGCGCCAGGCAAGCCAGCCGCCGCCATCCATGTTGTCGAAGTCGTACGAACGCAGCGACATCGACAGGTTGTACGGCCACATCTTCACGAACGACGCCCAGACCGCCACGCCGATGATGAGCAGCAGGAAGGCCGCCATCACGCCGGCCAAGGCCAGGAACACCGCGTCGCGGCGGCCATTCGCGCCGGCCGCGTAGGGTTGCGCGCGGCCGCTCATCTGGGCCCCCTGGCGGGCTCGCAGCCGGCGGTCCAGCACGAAGGTCAGCAGCGCCGGCAGCAGCAACAGGATGCCGATGGCCGCGCCCTTGGGGAAATTCTGCTGCCCGACCACCGCCTTGTAGGCCTCCATGGCGAGCACGTTGTAGTCGCCGCCCACCACCTTGGGCACGCCGAAGTCCGTGACGGTCAGTGTGAACACCACGCAGCAGGCCGAGAACACCGCGTAACGCGTGCCGGGCAGCGTGACCGTCATGAAGGTGCGCCACGAGCCCGCGCCCATGGCGCGCGCCGCGTCATAGAGGCGGCCGTCGGCCAGCGCCAGGCCCGTCAGCAGAATCATGAGCGCATGCGGAAAGGTGTAGAACGCTTCCCCCACAACGATGCCCCAGAAGCCATAGATGGTGGCGCCGCCGGTCAGCCCCTTGAGCAGGCCCTGGTTGCCCAGCAGATAGACCAGCGCAATCCCGGGCAACAGTGACGGCGCCAGCAGCGGCAACAGCGCGATCGTGCGCAGAAGACCCTTGCCCGGCAGACGGGTGCGCGTAAGGCCATAGGCAAAGCCGTAGGCGCAGGGCACGACCAGCAACGTCGTCACGATTCCCACGGCAAGGCTGCGTCCCACCATGTCCAGGAAACCGTCTGCGCCGATGATGCCCGCGATGACCGACAGACCGGCCCAGCCGCCATCGGCGTCCGTCACCGATTTGACGAGGATCGCCGCCAGGGGCAGCGCCAGGAATACGAGCAGGCCGAGCGCCAGACCGCCCTGCCCCAGCGCCAGGCCCAGCGCGCCGATCC
>JAEYVD010000411.1 GCA_023432075.1 Pseudomonadota bacterium
CCACAATGCCGACCTGCTGGCCTTGCTGGCGCAGCCGCTGGATCAGGTCCAGGCCGCAACCGTCCGGCAGGCCGATGTCGATGACGGCAAGATGGTGGCGGCTGGGGTCGAAGCGCAGGTCGAATTCCTGCAGGCTGGACACGCACGCGGGGGCGTATCCCAGCTCTTCGAGAAACTCGCCGAGCTCCTGGCGCAGCACGGGTTCGTCTTCGAGCAGGATCACTTCGGGCATGGCGCGCCCGCGGAATGCAGCGTGAAGGGCTGGTGTAATCTGCCGGGTTGCACGGAAATGCGGCGTAGATAGCGATTGATGAAACGGGAATGTTACTCCAGGGCCACGCTGTGGCTGGCGCTGCTGGCCTGCCTCTTCGCCGGCCTCGTGGCCGCGGCCGGGCCGGCGCGCGCAGAGCCGCTGCGCCTGGATGGCCAGGAGCGCGTGCAGGACGCAAGCGGCCATCTTGAGCGGCTGATCGATCCCGATGGCGGGCTTGATGTCGCGCACGCCGCTGCGGCGGACGGTTGGACGGCGCTGCCGGGCAGCCTGAGCGCGGGGTTCACGCCCGCGACGATCTGGCTGCGCCTGCCGGTGCAGGTCGACAAGGTCATGCATGGCGGCTGGATGCTGCGCCTGAGCAATTCGCTGCTGGACGACGTGAGCATCTATGTGGGCCACGCTGGCGGCTGGACGATGCTCGGGCGCAGCGGTGAGGATCTGGCGCGGCGCAAGTGGCCGGTGGACTATCGCAGCCCCGTGATCCAGTTCAACCCGTCGCAACCCGGCGCCTACGTCATCCTGGTGCGGCTTCAAAGCAAGAACGCGCTGGCGACGCGGCTGGAAGTCTGGCAGCGGCTGGCGTTCGACAACCAGTCGCGCCGCGAAGGCCTGTTGTTCGGGCTGTACTTCGGCTTTTACCTGCTCTTGATCTGCGCGCACGCGGCGTTCTGGCTGGTGACGCGCGCGCCGATGAGCGGACTGTTCCTGGCCTACATCGGCAATTGCGTCTTCAACGAGGTGCTGTCGCTGGGGCTGGTGCAGCAGTTGACCGGCCTGCCCGTGGCCTGGAGCGACCGCCTGCTGGGTGTGGGCATTGCCGTCAGCCTGCCGGTGGCGCTGCGCGTCGCGTTCCGCCAGTTGAATCTGGAAGCGTTGTATCCGCGCGCCGTGCGCTGGCTCGACGGGGTGTTCTGGGGCATTGCCGCCGTGTGCTCGGCGCTGATCGTGACGGGGCATTATGGCGCCGGCATGCAGCCGATCCAGGCGCTGGCGCTGCTGGTGATCATCGGGTTCACCGTGCTGGGCGCATACC
Organism: Pseudomonadota bacterium; assembly: GCA_023432075.1. Lineage (GTDB taxonomy): Bacteria > Pseudomonadota > Gammaproteobacteria > Burkholderiales > Burkholderiaceae_B > Achromobacter. Next base: position 1,308 of record JAEYVD010000411.1, read on the forward strand.
TGCTCAAGCGAGGCTGGCGGCCCGCGCGCTTTTTCGCGCTGGCGTTCGGCGTTTTCTACCTGGGCGTGCTGATCGCCTTCCTGCGCAACCTGGGGGTGTTCCCGGTCAACGCCTTTACCGAGTACGTGTCCACGTTGGGCACGATGCTGCACATGCTGCTGCTCAGCCTGTTCATTGTGGGCCGCTACGAGCGCCGCCGCCGCGTGCGGGAACTGCAGCAGGCCAACCTGGCGGCCGATCTGGCGCGTCAGCACAGCCACTGGCTGGAACGCGAAGTCGCCCTGCGCACGGCCGAAATGCAAGGCGAGATCGAACGCCGGGTCGCGCTGGAAGGCGAACTGCGCACGTCACTGGAAAAGGAACGGCAGATGTTCACGGAGCAGCGTGAATTCGTGGCGATGGTGTCGCACGAGTTCCGCACGCCGCTGGCGATCATCACGACGTCGGCCCAGCAACTGGGCCGCAATCTTGCCGCGCCGCTGGAAAAGAGCCTGGCGCGCTGCGCCAACATCCGCGATGCGGCCACGCGCCTGCTTGCGCTGGTGGACGAATACCTGACGGACGACCGCATGCGCGAGCCGCGTGCGGCGCTGCGCATGACGCGATGCGATCTGCCTGCCTTGCTGCAGGACCTGGCTAGCGAGTATCCGCCAGGCAGGGTGCAGTGCGCCTACGAAACGCAGATCCGGGCGCTGGACTGCGACGCGGGCATGCTGCGGATCGCGCTGCGCAACCTGCTGGCCAACGCAGACCGGCATTGCGCCGAGGGAGGGCGGGTCAGCGTGTCGGTGCGTGAGGACGGGGACATGCTGCGCATTGCGGTTTCCAATCCCGGCAGCCGTATACCGGCCGGGGAGCAAGAGCGGCTGTTTCAGAAATACTATCGGGGGCAGAATGCCACCCGGCATCCGGGGGCGGGACTGGGGCTGTATCTGGTCAGTTCCATCGCAGCGCGGCTGGGCGGTTCGGTGGCACTGGAAGCGGCCGGGGGCGTCGAGCCGGTGCGCTTTTGCATTACGTTGCCGCACCTGCGAGCCAATTGAAGGCGGCACTGCCGCGAATATTGCGAAGTGCGCGGCAATTGTTGCGTAAATGCATCCATTCCGCCACATCCTTCGCGGGCCGCCGACGGTTTAAACGGGGGAAAAGCGCCGTCTTTTGGGCCTATTTGCGCCTATTCCACGAGAAACGGCTGCAGCTATTACAAGTTGCTCAGATTCGCTCAGATTCCGTTT
>JAEYVD010000418.1 GCA_023432075.1 Pseudomonadota bacterium
GTGCAGGTGGAAAACCGGTTCGAAAACGCGCCGGGCTATATCAACAGCAGTTGGCGCGACCACGGTCTGGCCATCAACGTGTCCTGATCGAGGCAGCATCGATGCACAACAGTCAAGTCATGCAGCATGCAGCAACCCGCTGCCCGATCGGGTGGCGGGCTTCCTTTGCGCTCGCGGCAGGTGTCTGGTTGCTGACGGGCGCGCAGGCGTGGGCGGCCGAACCGCCCAATGCCGAAGCGGGCCGGGCCCTGTTCCTGAAAGCCACGACGCCGGCCTGTGCCGTCTGTCACACCCTGGCCGACGCTGGCGCGGCAGGCACCATCGGCCCCAACCTCGACGAACTGAAACCGGACGCCAACCGCGTCACGCAGGCCGTGCGCAACGGGATCGGCGTCATGCCAGCCTTCGATGCCCTGAGCGATGAGCAGGTGCAGGCGTTGGCAAAGTACGTGTCGGGCGCGACCGGGGCGCAGTAGCCGGGCCGTGAATCGCGGGGACCGGCATCATGGCAGGCTTTCCGCCACCCGGATTGCCGACCCATCCTCACGTTCACGACGACATCGTCCGAAACCACCTGCGACATGCGCTCGGTCGACCGGTAATCCGCGCTACCGGCGCTCTAGCGGCCACACTTCCACCACGCCGTGCGCCACGGCGCAGGGCGTGCGGGCCACCTTTTCGATGGCCTCGGCCATATCGGCCGCTTCGATGACGGCAAAGCCGGCGATGGGCAGCGGCGCATTCATGAACGGCCCCTTCGCCGTCACCACACCGGCCGCTTCCGGATTGCGCACCTGAACCGGCGTGCCCGCGATCCCCATCAGCACGCCCGCATGCTGCAATGCCGCGTCGTGCGCATGCGCGGCCTCTCGCACGGACACCGGGGTGCTGTCGTAGCCCGCCTGATCGCCGTAGCCGATCGTGATGAACATGGGCATGGTCTTCTCCTTGAGGTTGGCGCCGCGCCTTGTGGCGAGACGCGTGGCGTGCTCATGCGCTATCCCCGCACCCGCGCCGGATTGCCGACGACCTTGGCGCCCGCGGGCACGTCCCGCGTCACCACGCCGCCCGCGCCGATGATCGCGTCATCGCCCACCGTCACACCGGGCAGGATGATCGCTCCGCCGCCGATCCACACCTGCCTGCCGATGTGCACGGGCCGCCCGAACTCCAGCATCGCGCGCCGCTGCTCGGGGTCGTGCGGGTGGTCTGCCGTGTAGATCTGCACGGCCGGGCCGATCTGCGTGCCTTCGCCGATCGTGACCTGCACGACGTCCAGAATCACGCAGTTGAAGTTCATGAAGACGTTCGCGCCCAGCGAAATGTTGTAGCCGTAGTCGCAATGAAACGGCGGGCGGATCAGCGCGCCCTCGCCCACACTGGCCAGGCGCTCGCAGAGCAGCGCATGCCATTGTTCGGGCGGCTCGCCCAGCAGCGCGTTGTACCGCTTCATCCAGGCGCTGGCGGCCAGCTGGTCCGCCTGGATCTCGGGGTCGGCGGCCGTGTACAACGCTCCGGCCAACATCCTCTCTTTCTGCGTCGGTGTCATGGCGATCTCCTGTCGGGTACCTTGCAGCATACCGAACATGGCCATGCCGCTACGCCGCCTGAGGCAAGACTCCCACGTAGCGGCCGCGCGGCCGGATGACCTGCGCAACGCCGAGTTGTTCCAGGCCGTGCGCCAGAAGGCCAATGCTGCGCGCCGTGGCAAACAGGCCGAACGCCGCGTCGTCCGGCAGTCCGCAATGCGCCGCCAGCGCGGCCAGCGCGACGTCGATGTTGGGATGAAGACCCGTCAGTTGCGTCGCCTTCCCGATGAAGCGCGTGATGACCTCGGCCGGTTCGAAGCGGGCCAGCAACGCGGCTGCGCGCGGATCTCCGTCGGGATACAGGTGATGGCCAAAGCCCGCCAACGGCAGACCCGTGGACAGGTAATGGGCGATCACGTGGTCCTCGCCCTGGCGCGCCACGTCATCGAACAGCGCCTTGACGCGGCCGGACGCGTCGCCATGCAGCGGCCCGGACAAGGTGGTGAGGCCGGACAGCAGGCACGCTGGCAGCGATGCGCCCGTCGAGGCCGCGATGCGCGTGGCGAATGCCGAGCTGGTCAGTTCGTGGTCCACCAGCAGGACCATGGCGGTGCGCAAAAGCTCCGCGGATTGCGGCGATAGCTTCCACGCCTGCGCAAAACGCAGGTGCAGCGGGCGCTCGCCGTGCTGCGCGCCAAATGCATTGGCCAGTTGGCCGACAAGGCTCTGGCACTCGGTGTGCAGCACGCGCGTCATGCGGCCGCGGGTGGAATGCCCGGTAGCGGCCAGCGCGGCCAACGACGTGAATGCCGCGACCCGGCCGGGCGAGGACACGCGCACCGCGCACGAAAAGTCTGCCAGCTGATCGGAGTTCCACAGCAATTGGGCCACTTCCTCCAGGCTGGCCGACGCGGCCAGCGCGACGGCATCCTGCCCGCGGTAGTACAGGCGTTGCCGGTGAAAGGTGGAGATGGCCGTGGGAATGCTGGGCTCGGCGCCGAAAAGCGTGTTGGTCGCCAGGGTTTCGTGCTTGCGGCCCGCCTGCTTGCGCTTGGCCAGCCCCGCAACGTCTTCGGCGCGGTACAGGCTGCGGCGGGTGTCGGCCGGATCGGGCATGACTTCCAGCTTGCCGCGGCTGACGTAGGCATAGATGGTTTGCGGCCGCACGCCAAGCTGGCTGCACGCTTCAGCCATTGATATCCAGGTGCCCATGATCTTCTGTAGCAAAGTTTATATGTTGATTTTATAGATCAATATTGCTTTACAAATCAATCATTAAATACCATGGGATCCATGTTCAACGCGGACCCGCAGCCGGTCCC
>JAEYVD010000466.1 GCA_023432075.1 Pseudomonadota bacterium
ACCAGAGCCTGCCCTACCAGGCCACCGCCAACGGCGCAACGGGCTATCGAAGCCTGAGCGTCTCGTTTCCCCGTAGCGCGTTGTCGCAGCGGGATTCGCGCATCGGCGCCTTCTACAAGCTGCGCACCGACGACGGATCGCCGCGCGGTGCGCTCCTGGCCGGCTACATGGATCACCTGTTCAAGGGCATGGAAAGCTGGTCCGATACCGAAGCGGCCGAACTGGGCGAGCGGTTGATCGATCTCATCGTGCTCTTTCTGGTGCAGCCCGGACACGGGCAGGTGTCGGAGGCGGACAGCAGCGTCACGGTGGCGCATCGCGCGCGCGTGCTGGCTTACATCCGCCAGCACCTCGCCGATCCTGATCTGTCGCCCTCGCGGGTGGCGCAGGGCTGCGGCGTTTCCGTCGCCTATCTGCACCGCATCCTGCGCGCGGGCGGACTGTCCGTGGAGTCATTCATCTTCGAGCAGCGGCTGGACCGGTGCCGCGAATTGCTCCTGGACGCGCGGCATCGTCATCGCGGCATCGCCGAGCTGGCGTATCAGGTGGGATTTTCCCACCCTTCGCATTTCAGCCGGCTGTTCAAGCAGCGCTTTGGCGTGACGCCCCGGGATCTGCGGGCAGGCGGCCGTGCCACCCAGGATTGAGCACGAATCGCCAATGCACAACGGCCCGCTGGATCAGCGGGCCGTTGGCCTTTCAGGGCAGGTGAAACCCGCTTAGAACGGCGAAGGCTGGTTGGACAGGTTGACGATGCTGTTGGTGGTCAGGTCCAGGCGGATGTGCTCGGACGGCGCGCCGTTTGCCAGCTTCAGCATGATCGCCATCAACGGCTTGAAGCGCGCCTTGAACAGATCGGCCGGCGTGTTGGCGTTGCTGACGCTGTTGCCGTTCATCTGCACGGCGGCGTTGGTCTGGTTAAGCGCCTGGGCCAGCAGTTTGTACTGGCTGGCGCGCTGCGCCGGAATATCCGTGAACGCCAGGTCGCCCGCATTGGCAAGGCGCACGAAGTCGCCTGCCATTTCCAGCGCCGTCCACTGCGCGAAGTCCGACAGCTGCATGCCGTTGGCCTGGGCCAGGGCTTGTGCGCGCGTCTGGGCGTTGGCCGCATCCGCGGCATAGGCCGCATTGCTCGCGCCACTGCCGCCGCCATCAGACAGGCACGCGAAAAACGCGGGCGTCAGGTTGTTCTGGTTGCCGGTGTTTGCCAGCTCCTTCAGTGTCACCGTCGTCTGCAACTGGGACAACGCCAGCAGGTCTGCGCCCGTCAACGGGCTCTTGACCAGTTCGCGCATTTCGCAGCGCCAGTCGTCGTTGAGCAGACGCAGGCGCACCAGCTCGCTCATGTAGCGATACGTAAAGTCGCCGTAGTCCTTGGCGTCCAGGATCGACACGTCCCACCGCGGCGGCACGGTGTAGGCGTTCTCGGCGCGGTAGAGGTCGAACAGTTCATCAAAGCGCGGCACCTCGTCCAGACGGATGGTCTGCACTTCGATCTCGTCGGCGCTCTGCAGCGTCATGAGTTTGTACGCGGGCACGTAGGCCGCCATGGAGGGCGCCTGGATGTTGAAGAGCGCGTGTTCGCCGCCGTAGTTGCGCAAGGCCATGTCATTGAAGTGCATGTGGCCGCCCACGTGCACTTTCAAGCCGGTCTCGGCCAGCGCGCGGGTGGTGTTCTCCGCGGGTCGGCGGATCATCTGCATCTTGTTGGCGCCCAGCAGCGCCTCGATGTCATCGGACGCGCCATTGAAGAACTCGGACATCGGGAAGTGGCTGAAGGCGATGACCTGCTTGCCCTGCGCCTTGCCGCGCGCGACCACGTCGGCCAGCCATTTGATGACGTGGGCCTTGTGGGTCAGCATCTTGTTGTAGCCCTGGTCGCCCGAACCGGTGAAGTCGTTGGCGCCCGGGCCCGTGGGCACATAGACGTTGGCGTCCAGGCCCACCAGCCACACGCCCTTGACGGGTTCGACCACGTAGGACGTGTCGGGCACCATCTTGCAAAGCGTGTAGTTCTGCGGCTTGTTCGGGCCGCCCGTGCCTTCGGCACAGATCTCGTACTGGCGGTTGATCCAGTTGGCTTGCGCCGCCGCGGTCGCGTAGTCGTAGTCTTCGTACTTGTAGGTGCTGTAAGGCGTCTCGTAGTACACGTTTTGCGGCTGGGGCATGAAGCCGTGCTGCTCGAGCGCGGCGGTGATGCCCGAGTAGCCCATGTGCAGCACTTCCTCGGTGCAGTACGTATTGCCGATCCGCGTCCAGTCGCCGCTGTAGGCCGTGTTGCACACATTGGCGCCGCGGCTGTAGATCGGTTGCGAGAAACCGATCGCGCCCGTCACGGGATCCAGGCCAAGATAGTCGCTCTTGCCGGCCGGCTGGTTGAAGGGGCGGTTGGGATCGTGGTTGCCCGGTGCGGCGAAGAACTGGATGCCGTGCTTCTTCGAATAGTCATCCATGATCTTGACCAGGCCGCGCATGTGCACAGGCTGGCCGTCGTCCGAGAAGTCGCCCGGCAGCGCGATGTACTTCACGCCGCGCTTTGCGGCATCGTCCAGCGCGGCCAGGAACGCAAAGTAGTTCTCGTTGAACAGACGCGTGGACGTCAGTTGCGCGTACATCGTGCGGATGGTCGCGTTGTCGCCGGCCTTCGGGTTCGGAATGCCGGGGAACGAGCCATCCTTGAAGTCCGCGTAGACGTCATGGAAGTGGATGTCGGGCATGAATGCAACCTGCACGGGGGCGGGCGGCTGCGCGGGCGTTTCGGTCGGGGGCGGCGTCTCCGCAACGGGCGGCATCGTGTTGTCGTCGTCCTTGTCGCCGCCGCATGCGGCGAGTAGGGCAACGAGCAGCAGCGAGGCTGCGGTGCGGACGGGGCGGTAAGGGCGAAGCGTCATCGGGCTTGGATATCCTGGATAGTTCGGTGCGGCGGCGTTCGGGCAGGGGTGTTGGTCATGCCGGGCCGGCAGCCGCAGGTCAGCTGCCTGGGTCGGTTTTTTGGGTCAGCGACTTGTAAGCGGGCCCAATGCTCACTGACCCGCATGACAGCGTCATGAATGCCGAACCGGTCCGCGTCACGCGACAGGCAAAAAAAAGCCCCGCACATCAGGTGCGGGGCTTTGCGATGCGGCAGTCGCAGGATCAGACGTGCGTGATGAACTTCGTGACCAGGTAGCCTTCGAAGGTTTCCGTGCCGCCTTCGCTGCCGATGCCGCTGTCCTTGATGCCGCCGAAGGGCGTCTCGGCCAGGGCGCTGCCGAAGTGGTTGATGTTGACCATGCCGGCTTCCAGGCCGTTGGAGACCTTGGTCGCGGTCTTCAGCGAGTTCGTGAACACATACGAAGACAGGCCGAACGGCAGGCTGTTGGCGCGGCGCAGCACCTCATCGGTGTCGCTGAAACGAACCACGGGTGCGACCGGACCGAAGGGCTCCTCGGTCATCAGCATGGCGTTGTCGGGCAGGTCCGTGACCACGGTGGGCGCAAAGAAGAAACCCTTGCGATCCAGCGGACCGCCGCCGACCACCACCTTCGCGCCGTGCTTCTTGGCGTCGTCGATGAAGGCGCTCATGGCGGGCACGCGGCGCTCATGGGCGAGCGGCCCCATCTCGGTGCCGGCTTCCAGGCCGTCGCCCACCTTGATGTTCTTGAGCACTTCCGAGAACCGTGCAAGGAACTGCTCGTACGCACCGTCCTGCACATAGAAGCGGGTGGGCGACACGCAGACCTGGCCGGCGTTGCGCACCTTGAACTTGGCCAGCATCTCGGCCGCGCGGTCGATGTCGGCGTCGTCGAACACGAGCACGGGCGAATGGCCGCCCAGTTCCATGGTGACGCGTTTCATGTGCGCGCCGGCCAGCGCCGCAAGCTGCTTGCCTACCGGCACGGAGCCAGTGAACGACACCTTGCGCACGATCGGCGAACGGATCAGGTAGTCCGAGATCATGGCGGGCTCGCCCCAGACGATGTTCAGGCAGCCCTTGGGCAGACCGGCGTCGTGGAACATGCGCGCAATGGCCATGACCGCGCTGGGCGAATCCTCGGGCCCCTTGAGCACGACCGTGCAGCCGGCGCCGATGGCGGCGGCGATCTTGCGGATGGCCTGGTTGTACGGGAAGTTCCAGGGCGTGAAGGCGGCGCAGACGCCGATGGGCTCGCGCACCACGATCTGGCGGACGTCGGGATTGCGCGGCTGGATAACGCGGCCGTAGATGCGCCGGCATTCCTCGGCGTGCCAATCGGCGTGTTCGGCGCAGGAGGTGACTTCGCCCACGGCTTCGGCCAGCGGCTTGCCCTGATCCAGCGTCATGTTGCGGCCGATCTCCTGGGCGCGCTCTCGCGACAGCGTGGCGACCTTGCGCAGGATCGCCGAGCGGTCCATGGGCGAGGACTTCTTCCACGATTCGAAGGCGCGCTGGGCGGCGGCTAGCGCGCGATCCAGATCCGTTTGCGTGGCGTGGGGCAGCTGGCCGAGCACCTCAAGCGTGGCCGGGTTGATGACGTCCTGGGTGCGCCTGCCCTCGCCGGCGACGAATTCGCCGTCGATATACAGCGCCAACTGTTCATACATGCCTGTCGTTCCTTGCGAAATAGGAATGGGTAGCTGGAAAGGACCAGCGCCTGTTGCTGCCCTCGGCAGTCTAAACCAGCTTGTTCCGGGCAAACGGAGCCAATCCCCGCCGCGAGCTTGGGGCCATTGGCGATCCGACGCTTGCGCGCCTGCATCGCCCGGAGCAAAAATAGGGAATCTTCGGCTGTCTTCCGCATACCTATGGTGCAACCCGTCGATGCGCGCCCGGCCACCCGTCCCAGCCTCTACTCCCGGGTCTTTTTCGGCTTCATCGACTGGCTGCGCCAGCGCATTGCGCAGGCCTCGCTGGTCGGCGACAAGCCCATATTCCAGAACAGCCAGTTCCCGTGGATTAGCGCCCTGGAAGCGCGGGCGCCCGCCATCCGCGCCGAACTGACCGGCCTCTTGGCCGACCGTCAGGCTTTGCCCGCCTTTCATCAGATTTCACCGGACGTAGGCATGATCACGTCCGACGACCAATGGAAGACCTTTGTCTTCATGGGCTACGGCCTGCGCTCGGAACGCAACCTGGCGCGCTGCCCGGCCACCGCCCGCGCGCTACAGGACATTCCGGGGCTGCGCACCGCCTTCTTCTCCATCCTGGAGGCCGGCAAGCGCATTCCGCTGCACACCGGGCCGTACAACGGCGTGTTGCGCCTGCACCTGGGCCTTGTCGTCCCCGAGCCGCCCGAGCGCTGCTGGATCGAGGTGGGCGGCGAACGCTACAGCTGGCGCGAAGGCCGGGCGGTCGTCTTTGACGACCTGTATCCCCATGAGGTGCACAACGATACCGACGGCCTGCGGGCCGTGCTCTTCGTGGACTTTGAGCGTCCGTGCCGCGCTCCTGTAAAATGGCTAAATCGCCTGGTGCTCATGGCTGCGCCGTTCACGGACGAAATCCGTCGCGGCAAGGCAAATCATGACGCCTGGGAGAAGGGCTACTACCGTCAGAAATAGGGGCGGATGGCCCGCCAAACCGACCCCCTTGACAGGGGGCGTGGTCTTTTGTGCGCAATCCCAACAAAGTGCTTGCGCTCAAAAATTAACCACGTTAGAATTATCAGCTTTCCCAGATTGTCGATTCATCGAAGCCGAAGGCTAGATGAGCGCGTCGGGGGGAATACCCGCAGGATTTCAACCCAGGGTCGTTGCGTTGCCAACCGGTTGCTGGTCCAAGTAGTTACGGACTTGCCGACATAAAAGCAGGGCGGCTGACCTGACGGGACCAAAACTGGCAGGAATTGCAGTGTTCCCTTGTTGGGAAAACCGTATTTCCAGTTAAGTTGGAACAGGAAAAATCATGATCCAAATGCAGACCACGCTGGACGTGGCCGATAACACTGGTGCGCGTCATGTCATGTGCATTAAGGTGCTCGGTGGCTCCAAGCGCCGTTATGCCGGTATCGGCGACATCATCAAGGTGAGCGTCAAAGATGCGGCTCCGCGCGGACGCGTCAAGAAAGGCGAAATTTACAATGCCGTGGTGGTTCGTACCGCCAAGGGCGTGCGCCGTAAAGACGGTTCGCTGATTCGTTTCGGTGGCAATGCCGCCGTGTTGCTCAACGCCAAGCTGGAGCCTATCGGCACCCGCATCTTCGGACCCGTTACGCGTGAACTGCGTACCGAGAAGTTCATGAAGATCGTGTCGCTGGCCCCGGAAGTGCTGTAAGGAGCCCTACGATGAACAACATTCGTAAAGGCGACGAAGTCATCGTCCTGACCGGCCGCGACAAGAAGCGTCGCGGTACCGTGCTGGCCCGCGTTGGCGCCGACCACGTCCTGGTCGAAGGCGTCAACGTTGCCAAGAAGCACGTGAAAGCCAACCCGATGGCTAACAACCCGGGCGGGATTGTCGAAAAGACCATGCCGATCCACATCTCGAATGTGGCGCTCTTCAACCCCGCAACCGGTCGTGGCGACCGCGTGGGCGTTCAAGAAGTCGAAGGTCGCAAGGTCCGCGTGTTCCGTTCCAATGGTGCCGTTGTCGGCGCCAAGGCGTAAGGGGCGATAGACATGTCTCGTTTGCAAGATTTCTACAAGAGCAAGGTCGCTGGCGACCTGCAGGCCAAGTTTGGCTACAAGAGCGTCATGGAAGTGCCGCGCATCACCAAGATCACCCTGAACATGGGTGTCTCGGAAGCGGTCTCCGACAAGAAAGTCATTGAACACGCTGTGTCGGATCTGACCAAGATCGCCGGCCAAAAGCCTGTCGTGACGAAGACCAAGAAGGCTATCGCCGGTTTCAAGATCCGCGAAAACTACCCGATTGGTTGCATGGTCACGCTGCGTGGTCAACGCATGTACGAATTCCTGGATCGCCTGGTGGCGGTTGCGCTGCCTCGCGTGCGCGACTTCCGCGGTATCTCGGGTCGTGCGTTCGACGGCCGTGGCAACTACAACATCGGGGTGAAAGAGCAGATCATTTTCCCCGAAATCGAGTACGACAAGATCGACGCGCTGCGTGGGCTGAACATCAGCATCACCACCTCCGCGAAGACCGACGAAGAAGCCAAGGCGCTGTTGACGGCCTTCAGCTTCCCGTTCCGTAACTAAGGGGCTGATGACGTGGCTAAACTTTCCCTCATCAATCGCGACATCAAGCGCGCCAAGCTGGCTGACAAGTTCGCGGCCAAGCGCGCTGAGTTGAAGGCGATCATCGACGACCAGTCGAAGACCGACGAAGAACGTTACCAAGCTCGGCTCAAGCTGCAACAGCTGCCGCGCAATGCCAACCCGACACGTCAACGCAACCGTTGCGTGGTCACCGGTCGTCCTCGCGGTGTGTTCCGCAAGTTCGGTCTGACGCGCCACAAACTGCGTGAAATGGCGATGAAGGGTGAAATCCCCGGCATCACCAAGGCCAGCTGGTAGGAGAAACAATATGAGCATGAGCGATCCCATCGCCGATATGCTGACCCGCATTCGCAATGCGCAGCAAGTGGACAAAGTTACGGTGAGCATGCCCTCCTCGAAGCTGAAGGCGGCTATTGCCGCTGTGCTGAAAGACGAAGGCTACATCGACAGCTTTGAAATCAAGGGCACCCAGGCCAAGCCTGAGCTCGAGATCACCCTGAAGTACTACGCTGGCCGTCCGGTCATCGAGCGCATCGAACGCGTCTCGCGCCCTGGTCTGCGTATCTACAAGGGCCGTACCAGCATTCCTCAGGTCATGAACGGCCTGGGCGTGGCTATCGTTTCGACCTCGCGCGGCGTCATGACCGACCGTAAGGCTCGCGCCAACGGCGTCGGCGGCGAAGTGCTGTGCTACGTGGCCTAAGGAGAAATTCGAATGTCACGTATCGCTAAGTATCCGGTCGAACTGCCCAAGGGCGTCGAAGCTGACGTCAAGCAGGATCAGATCACTGTCAAGGGCCCGCTGGGCTCCTTGACCCAACCCCTGACTGGCGACGTCACGATTTCGCTGGACGGTGGCAAGCTCACGTTTGTCGCCGCCAACGATTCCCGTCACGCCAACGCCATGTCGGGTACCGTGCGCGCGCTGGTGGCCAACATGGTCAACGGCGTGAGCAAGGGATTCGAGCGCAAGCTGAACCTGGTTGGCGTGGGTTACCGCGCCTCGGTTCAAGGCGACGCCGTTAAGCTGCAGCTCGGTTTCTCGCACGACGTTTTGCATCAGTTGCCGGCCGGTATCAAGGCCGAATGCCCCACCCAGACGGAAATCGTCATCAAGGGCTCCAACAAGCAAGTCGTCGGTCAGGTGGCCGCTGAAATCCGCGCGTACCGCGAACCCGAACCCTACAAGGGCAAGGGCGTGCGTTACTCGGACGAACGCGTCGTCATCAAAGAAACCAAGAAGAAATAACGGCGCACGCAAGGACGAATCATGGACAAAAAAGTTTCCCGTTTGCGTCGTGCGGTTCCGACTCGCCGGAAGATCAACGAGCTGCGCGTTCATCGCCTCTCGATTTTCCGCTCGAACCAGCACATCTACGCCAACATCATTTCGCCGGAAGGCGATCGCGTTCTGGTCAGCGCCTCGACGGTGGAAGCCGAAGTGCGTGCGCAACTGGCCGGCCAAACCGGTCAGGGTGGCAACAAAGCCGCTGCGACGCTGGTTGGCAAGCGCGTGGCCGAAAAGGCCAAGGCTGCCGGTATCGAACTGGTCGCTTTCGATCGCTCGGGCTTTCGTTACCATGGCCGCGTCAAGGCGCTGGCCGATGCCGCGCGTGAAGCCGGCCTGAAGTTCTAAGCGAGGATCTGTCAAATGGCTAAAGTACAAGGCAAGAACGCCGCGGAAAAAGAGAACGATGACGGCCTCCGCGAAAAGATGATCGCGGTCAACCGCGTGAGCAAAGTGGTCAAGGGTGGTCGCACCATGAGCTTTGCCGCGCTGACCGTGGTTGGCGATGGCGATGGCCGCATCGGCATGGGTAAGGGCAAGGCGCGTGAAGTGCCGGTGTCCGTTCAGAAGGCCATGGAACAAGCCCGTCGCGGCATGTTCAAGGTCGCTCTGAAGAACGGCACGCTGCACCACACCGTGGTCGGCAAGCATGGCGCCGCTACCGTGCTGATTTCGCCCGCTGCTGAAGGTACTGGCGTTATCGCCGGCGGCCCGATGCGCGCTATTTTCGAAGTGATGGGTGTGCGTAACGTGGTTGCCAAGAGCCTGGGCTCGAGCAACCCCTACAACATGGTTCGCGCCACGTTGAACGGCCTGCGCGCCTCCCTGACCCCGGCCGATGTTGCTGCCAAGCGCGGCAAGACGGTCGAAGAAATCCTGGGGTAAATCATGGCTCAGAAGCAGATCAAAGTGACCCTCGTGCGCTCGGTGATCGGTACCAAGCAATCGCACCGTGATACGGTTCGCGGTTTGGGCTTGGGTCGCATCAACAGCAGCCGCGTGCTGGTCGATACGCCCGAGGTGCGTGGGATGATCCGTAAGGTGGATTATCTCGTTTCCGTCTCGGAAGCCTAAGGAATCACCATGTCGGATATGCAACTTAATACGCTGAAGCCCGCCGAGGGCAGCAAGCACGCCAAGCGCCGCGTCGGCCGTGGCATCGGTTCGGGTCTGGGTAAGACCGCCGGCCGTGGTCACAAGGGTCAGAAGTCGCGCTCGGGCGGTTTCCACAAGGTTGGCTTCGAAGGCGGTCAAATGCCGCTGCAACGTCGCCTGCCCAAGCGTGGTTTCACCCCGCTGGGTCAACACCTGTATGCACAAGTTCTCTTGTCGGACCTCGAAGCCCTGCCCATCGACGAAATCGATGTGCAAGCGCTGAAGGCGGCCGGCGTGATTGGCCAGGCGGTTCGTTACGCCAAGGTCATCAAGTCTGGTGAACTCTCGCGCAAGGTCGTGCTCAAGGGCATTACCGCGACGGCCGGCGCTCGCGCCGCCATCGAAGCCGCGGGCGGCTCGCTTGCTTGATCAGAGGTGACGAGTGGCTAACGCGCAGGCATTGGGCAAATCCGGAGCACGATACGGCGATTTGAAGCGCCGTCTGGTGTTCCTGGTGCTCGCCCTGGTGGTTTACCGTTTGGGTACACACATCCCGGTTCCGGGTATCAACCCGGACGCGCTGGCGGACTTGTTCCGTCAGAACCAGGGCGGGATCCTGGGCCTGTTCAACATGTTCTCGGGCGGGGCGCTCTCGCGTTTCTCGATTTTTGCCCTGGGGATCATGCCGTACATTTCGGCATCCATCATCATGCAGTTGATGTCGGTGGTGGTGCCGTCGCTGGAAGCGCTCAAGAAAGAGGGCGAATCCGGTCGTCGGAAGATTACCCAATACACCCGCTACGGCACGGTCGTGCTGGCGCTGGTGCAAGCAGTGGGCATTTCGGTGGCGTTGGAGTCCCAACAGGGACTGGTGATCGATCCGGGCATGCTGTTCCGCTTCACGACCGTCGTGACCTTGGTCACCGGCACCATGTTCGTCATGTGGCTGGGTGAGCAAATCACGGAGCGCGGTCTGGGCAACGGGATCTCCATCCTGATCTTCGCAGGTATCGTTGCGGGTCTGCCCGCGGCGCTGGCTGCACTGTTGGACCTGGTCCGCACCAACGCGATGTCCGTGCTTTCGGCGCTGTTCATCGTGGCTCTGGTGGTGCTGGTTACCGCTTTTGTGGTGTTCGTGGAACGCGGACAGCGCAAGATCACGGTGAACTACGCCAAGCGTCAGGTCGGCAACAAGGTCTACGGTGGTCAGAGCTCGCATCTGCCGCTGAAGCTGAACATGGCAGGGGTGATTCCGCCGATCTTCGCGTCGTCGATCATTCTGTTCCCGGCCACGATCACGAGCTGGTTCTCCAGCAGCGAGAACATGCGCTGGCTTAGCGACTTGGCTGCGGCCCTGTCGCCTCGTCAACCGCTCTACATCACGCTGTACTCGGTCGCGATTATTTTCTTCTGCTTTTTCTACACGGCTCTGGTTTTCAACAGCCGCGAAACGGCGGACAACCTGAAGAAGAGTGGTGCGTTTGTTCCGGGCATCCGTCCGGGCGAGCAAACGGCGCGCTACATCGACAAGATCCTGATGCGTTTGACGCTCGCAGGTGCCATCTACATCACGTTGGTGTGCCTGTTGCCGGAATTCTTGGTGATGCGCTGGAACGTTCCCTTCTACTTCGGTGGTACGTCTCTGTTGATCATTGTGGTGGTGACGATGGATTTCATGGCGCAGGTTCAGGCCTACATGATGTCTCACCAGTACGACTCGTTGCTCAAGAAGGCCAACTTCAAGGGCGCGGGTTTGCCGATGCGGTAAGCAAAAGAATGTCCAAGGACGACGTCATTCAGATGCAAGGTGAGGTTCTTGAGAACCTCCCGAACGCGACATTTCGCGTCAAGCTCGAAAACGGCCACGTGGTGTTGGGCCATATTTCCGGCAAGATGCGTATGCATTACATCCGGATCCTGCCGGGTGACAAGGTCACAGTGGAGCTCACGCCCTATGATCTGACGCGAGCCAGGATTGTTTTCCGCTCCAAGTGAGCGAAACCGGATTACGGAAAATTAGGAGTCAACCATGAAAGTAATGGCATCGGTTAAGCGGATCTGCCGCAACTGCAAAGTTATCAAACGTCACGGCGTGGTGCGCGTTATCTGCACCGACCCGCGTCACAAGCAGCGTCAAGGCTAACTCGGGTTAGCGACTACGCAACGGATTTATTCAAGGAACAGTCATGGCCCGTATTGCTGGCATTAACATTCCGCCGCAACAGCACGCCGAGATCGGCCTGACCGCCATTTTTGGCATCGGTCGTACGCGCGCTCGCAAGATTTGCGAAGCGGCAAACGTACCCTTTGACAAAAAGGTCAAGGATCTGAGCGACGCTGAATTGGAACGCGTCCGCGAACATGTTGGTTTGTTCACGGTTGAAGGCGACCTGCGTCGTGAAGTACAGCTCTCGATCAAGCGTTTGATCGACCTGGGAACCTACCGCGGTATGCGTCACAAGCGCGGTTTGCCCGTGCGCGGCCAGCGCACTCGCACCAACGCCCGGACCCGCAAGGGCCCGCGTCGTGCTGCTGCGTCCCTGAAGAAATAATCGAGGAACAGGATTATGGCGAAAGCTTCCACCAGCGGCGCTTCGCGCGTGCGCAAAAAGGTCAAGAAGAACGTCTCGGACGGCATCGCGCACGTTCACGCTTCGTTCAACAACACCATCATCACCATCACCGACCGTCAGGGCAACGCGCTGTCGTGGGCCACGTCGGGCGGTGCTGGCTTCAAGGGTTCGCGTAAGTCGACCCCGTTTGCCGCGCAGGTTGCCGCTGAAACGGCCGGCCGCGTTGCGCTCGAGTACGGCATCAAGACGCTGGAAGTCCGCATCAAGGGCCCCGGTCCTGGCCGCGAGTCGTCGGTTCGCGCACTGAACGCGCTGGGCATCAAGATCTCGTCCATCGCCGACATCACGCCCGTTCCGCACAACGGCTGCCGTCCGCCGAAGCGTCGTCGTATCTAAAGGGAATCCACATGGCACGTTATATTGGACCCAAATGCAAGCTCTCGCGCCGCGAGGGTACTGACCTGTTCCTGAAGAGCGCCCGCCGCTCGCTGGATTCCAAGTGCAAGCTGGATTCCAAGCCTGGCCAACACGGCCGCACTTCGGGTGCCCGCACTTCCGACTACGGCCTGCAGCTGCGCGAAAAGCAAAAGCTCAAGCGCATGTACGGTGTGCTGGAAAAGCAATTCCGCAAGTACTTCGCTGAAGCCGAGCGCCGCCGTGGCAACACCGGCGAAACGCTGATCCAGCTGCTGGAATCGCGCCTGGACAACGTCGTCTACCGCATGGGCTTCGGCTCGACGCGCGCCGAAGCTCGCCAGCTGGTGAGCCACCGCGCCATCGAACTGAACGGCCACACGGCTGACATCGCTTCGATGCTGGTCAAGGCTGGCGACGTCATCTCGGTTCGTGAAAAGGCCAAGAAGCAAGGCCGTATCAAGGAATCGCTCGACCTGGCTACCAGCATCGGCATCCCCCAGTGGGTGGAAGTCGACGCGGCCAAGCTGACCGGCACGTTCAAGTCGGCCCCCGATCGCGCTGACGTCGCTCGCGACATCAACGAATCGATGGTCGTCGAACTGTACTCGCGTTAATCACGCCTGCCGGCGCCTCCTTCGCAAGGTGCTGGCAAGCTGGTCCCGCGACCCGGTCGACCCGTTTGCACGTCCCGCAGCAGCCCGCTTTCGCCGTTTTGGTGGAGCGGGCTTTGCGGTAAGTATCGGGCGGCTTTTTCGCAGCCCGTGTTTCAAGCTTTACCGTCTCACCCTGTCCATCAGCCTTATCGGTGTAACGAGCCGAGGGTATTGAAAAGGAATTCAGTACATGTCCACTCAAGGTTTCCTGAAGCCGCGCTCCATTGAAGTCGAACCGGTCGGCACGCACCATGCCAAGATCGTGATGGAGCCGTTCGAGCGTGGCTACGGTCACACGCTGGGCAACGCCCTGCGCCGCATCCTGTTGTCTTCGATGACCGGCTACGCGCCGACCGAAGTCCAGATGACCGGTGTGGTGCACGAATACTCGACCATCCCGGGCGTTCGCGAAGATGTCGTCGACATCCTGCTGAACCTGAAGGGCGTGGTCTTCAAGCTGCACAACCGCGACGAAGTGACGCTGGTTCTGCGCAAGTCCGGCGCCGGCACCGTGCTGGCCAGCGACATCGAGCTGCCGCACGACGTCGAGATCATCAACCCCGGCCATGCCATCTGCAACCTGACGGAAGCGGGCAAGCTGGAAATGCAGATCAAGGTCGAGAAGGGCCGCGGCTATGTGCCCGGCAACGTGCGCGCGCTGTCGGAAGACCGCACCCACACCATCGGCCGCATCGTTCTGGACGCCTCGTTCAGCCCGGTTCGCCGCGTGAGCTACGCCGTTGAAAGCGCCCGCGTGGAACAACGCACCGACCTGGACAAGCTGGTTCTGGACATCGAAACCAACGGCGTGATCTCGCCCGAGGAAGCGGTGCGCCAATCGGCCCGCATCCTGATGGACCAGATCTCGGTGTTCGCCGCCCTGGAAGGTGCTGGCGATTCGTACGAAGCCCCGGTCCGCGGCACGCCGCAAATCGATCCGGTGCTGCTGCGCCCGGTCGACGACCTGGAGCTGACGGTGCGTTCGGCCAACTGCCTGAAGGCCGAAAACATCTACTACATCGGCGACCTGATCCAGCGTACCGAAAACGAGCTGCTCAAGACCCCGAACCTGGGTCGCAAGTCGCTCAACGAGATCAAGGAAGTGCTGGCTGCACGTGGCCTGACCCTTGGCATGAAGCTCGAGAACTGGCCGCCCCTGGGCCTGGAGCGTCCCTAAGTCTTGAAAGGGTGCCGCCCCTGCGAAGGGGCGTCTCCCACAGCGCCCGGCCTTCGTTGCCGGGCGATTTGCGAAATCGTCGTAAAATGCCCCGTTTTCTACCGGACCGCAGCCTGATTGCAGGCTGATAGAAGAGCCGGCAACCCGATGGCGGAAACGCCGTCTTTAGATTCAAAGGAAACTTATCATGCGTCACGGTAATGGCTTGCGTAAGCTCAACCGCACCAGCAGTCACCGTCTTGCCATGTTCCGCAACATGGCTGTTTCGCTGATCACTCACGAAGCAATCAAGACCACGCTGCCGAAGGCGAAAGAATTGCGCCGCGTCATCGAACCCCTGATCACGCTGGGCAAGGAGCCCACCCTCGCGAACAAGCGTCTGGCCTTTGCCCGTCTGCGCGATCGCGATGCGGTTGTGAAGCTGTTTGCCGAAATCGGCCCGCGCTACGCGGCCCGTAACGGCGGCTACACCCGCGTGCTGAAGATGGGCTTCCGTCAAGGCGACAACGC
>JAEYVD010000490.1 GCA_023432075.1 Pseudomonadota bacterium
GCATCATGGTGTGCCTGGACTCCAACCACACCCACGACCACGTGCTGGCTGAATTGAACGCGTACGCGGATCTCGTCAGCGTGGGTAGCTACTGCGTCGTGTTCGACACCTTCGTGGAAGACATGCCGGCGGACTACGAATGGCCGGGCCGCCACTGGGGCAAGGGCAACAACCCCAAGACGGCCGTATGGGAATGGATCAAGCAGCACCCCGAGTTCGAGATCGACCGCTCGGTCGAAGACCGCCTGCTCGTCACGTCCGCGCCGGACGGATTCCTGCGCCGCAAGGCCTGAGTCCGCGGCGGCCTGACAGCATGATCCACATCGATCCCACCGCGCGGGTGTCCGCGCTTGCGGATATCGAGGATTCGACCCGCGGCACCCGCATCATGGTGGGACCGCGGGCGGTGATCGACGCCTTCGTGAAAATCAAGCCCGCGGGTGGCTCGGGCGATGTCGAGATCGGGCCGGAGTGCGTCATCAATTCCGGCTGCGTGCTCTACACCGGCAACGGCATCCGCATGGGCGCGCGCGTGGCCGTGGCGGCCAACTGCACCTTTGCGCCAGCCAACCATGAATTCCGCCGCCGCGACCTGCCCATCCGTGAACAGGGCTTCCGGCCCAGCAAGGGCGGCATCGTGATCGAAGACGACGTCTGGATCGGCGCGAACTGCGTGCTGCTCGATGGCGCCATCCTGCGCCAGGGTTGCGTCATCGCAGCCGGCAGCGTCGTGCGCGGCGAGATCGAAGCCTATTCGATACAGGGCGGCAATCCGCTCAAGCGCTTGGGACGGCGCGAAGCGACGGGCGACTGACCCTGGCGGTCTGCGGTCCCCCCACGCATATTTCCTTCAAGCGCCCCATTTTCCGTCCTATTCCCCGGTTGCACCCTGCGGACTTGCTTCATAATTGCGACCGCAGCTTTGTATCTATATTTTTCACGACATGACCGCCACGCCTCCCGATCCACTCGCTACGCAGCACGACGGCACCCCGGATCCAGACGACCAGGGGCCGGCGGACACGCAGACCCAGCGCCTGCAGGAAGAAAACCGCGCCCTGCGCGAGCTGCTGGCCGCGCAGGTGCATGCGTCGCTGCCGCGGCAGGAGCCAGGCTGGCTCAGACGCCTGGGGTGGTGGCTGATCTCGGCACCCGGCGCGGCGCTGGTCGGATGGCGCAGCCTCTTCGGGCGCGACGATGGCGAACCCATCACACGCCGCCGCGTGGGATGCGCAACGTTGACCGTGATCTATACGCTGGCCATCTATGGCGCACTGGTGCTGCTCGTCGTGTCGTGGAATTCGCCCAACACGGCTCCCTCGGGAGCGACAGCCGCCGGCCCGGTGCGTGTGCCGTTGACGCCCCCGTCGACCCAGCCGCCTGAATCGAATGCGGCGGGCAAAGGCGCCGCGCCGTCATCGGACACTTCATCTTCCGCATTGGGAGGGCCGGACGCATCTTCTTCCGTGTTGGATAGGCCGGAGACGGACGTTTCTTCTTCCGCGCCCGATCATGCCTTGCCGGCGGCCTCTTCCACGGGGCCGGCTCGCACGGCGGCCTCGCCGTCATCTTCCGAACACACTCCCACCGCGCCGCGGCCGTCGCTGCGTATCACCGAGATTCCCGCGCCGGACCCGATGGCTTGGGTCGCCGCGCTGGATGGCGAATTGGCACGGTGCGCGGAAATGGGCTTCTTCGACCGTCCCGAATGCGCATGGACAGCGCGCAAACAATTCTGCGAACCCAATCAAGGCTGGGGCAAAGTGAAGGAATGCCCGGCGCAGCCTTGATGCGCGCAGCCCTTGCTCTTCACCGCGCCAACTAGACGCAACTCGCCAGTCCGCGCCTGCGCTTGCCGAAACGCGCAAGTCCATGCATGTCACATGCCCGCCACGTACCCGCGCCACAATGCACCCCGGCGCGCGATCATTGCGAAATGTTTTGCATCATTCGAAGGGCGTGCCCCATAATGCCACTTGCTTCGGCCATCGAACCGGCCTCACATCACCAGGACACCTAGACCATGGATGCTTCCGTCAACAACACCGTCAATTCCGCCTTGGCCCTGCGCGACGCGAATCTCATGATGGAAGTGCAGGCATCGGTCACGAAAAAGGCGATCAACGCGCAAGCCGATTCGGTCGCCACGCTGCTCCAATCGCTGCCGGTGCTGGCCATCGACGGCACGCTGGGCTCGCGCATCAACACGCACGCCTGAATCAGCCCCACGCGGCAACACGCCGCGACGCCCCGCACAGAAGACAGCCGCCCCACGGGCGGCTTTTCTATTGCGCGGCAGTGGACAGGTGGGATAGGTGTCAGACACCTGCGCCACCATCACCACGCCCGCCCGCTTAAACCTTCGGCTTGCGCTCCAATCCCACAATCATTTTCGCCAGCAACCCATCCAGCTGCGCCTGCTCCTTTTGCGTCAACGACGCCAGTGCCTGCTGCTCATTCGCCACGTGCAGCGGCAGCAGCTTGTCGATGAGCGCCAGGCCCGCTGGGGTGAGCCGCACGAGCGTGCTGCGCCGGTCGTTGGGCGATGGCACGCGTTCGATGAGGCCCTTGCGTTCCAGGCGGTCCAGGCGGCTGGTCATGGCCCCTGAGGACAGCATCAGGCCTTCATGCAGATCGGTGGGTGTCATGGCGTAGGGGCTGCCCGACCGCCGCAGCGTGGCGATGACGTCGAATTCGCCCTGATGCAGTTCGAATTGCGCCGCCAGCGGCAGGAACCAGTTGCGCTCCAGCAGATGCGTGGCTTGCAGCAGACGGCCCACCAGCGCCATCACGTTGGCGTCGATGTCGGGCCGCTCGCGATGCCATGCTTCCTGCGCGCGCCTTGCACGGTCATTCATGGTTGTCTCGGCGTAAAGCTATTTGCGTTGGCAGCAATGATATCCCGTTGCTGAACGCACCATGCCGTCTATATACTTCGACATCAAATAACTTGATGTCGAGATATCCATGACGCGCGTGAGGTTACGCCCTTTGTTTGCCATCGTCGCCATCGTGGCCGTGGCGCTGAACCTGCGACCAGCCCTGGCCGCCATCGGGCCGTTGCTGGACATGATCCAGGGGGCCACCGGCGCAACCAATACGCAGGCCAGCCTGTTGACCACCTTGCCCGTGTTCGTCATGGGAGTCTGCGCGCTGGCGGGTGCACGCATTTCGGGGTGGTTGAATGAGCGGATCGGGATCGCGCTGGGCGTGGCGCTGGTGGCCGTTGCTTGCGCGGCGCGCTTCGTCGGGACGCAGACCTACGGGCTGCTGCTGACGGCGGTGCTGGCGGGGGTCGGCATTGCGCTGGTGCAGACCTTGCTGCCTGCCTTCATCAAGCGCAATTTTGCGCATGACATGGGACGCGTGTTTGGCTTGTACACCACCGGCATCATGGCGGGCGCGGCCGTGGCGGCGGCCAGCGCTGCGGGACTTGCAGGCAGGTTCGGGGGGCCCGCCGCATTGGCCTTCTGGAGCGTACCCGCCCTGCTCGCACTGCCGCTGTGGCTCAAGGCCGCGCAAGGTCGAGCCGACGCGACATCGCCCCTTCATCGCCCGGCTCGCGTGGCGCCGCAAAGCTTCTGGCGCAATCTGCGGGCGTGGGAGCTGATGCTGTTCTTTGGCATCGGCACCGGGGCCTACACGCTGGTGCTGGCGTGGCTGCCGCCGTTCTATACCAGTCTCGGCTGGGAACCTTCCGCCGCGGGCTTTCTGCTGGGCGGCCTGACGCTGGCCGAAGTGATGGCGGGTCTGGCCGTGTCGGCATGGATCGGCAGGTTTGCGGATCGCCGCAAGCCGCTGGCCGCCGTGTTGACCCTTCTGATCTGCGGACTGATATGCCTGATCCTGGCCCCCCTCAAGCTGGCGCTGCTGGCGTGCCTGCTCCTGGGCATCGGCATCGGCGCGCTCTTTCCGTTGTCGCTGATCGTGGCGATGGACCACCTGGACGATCCCGCGCAAGCGGGAATGCTGGCGGCTTTCGTGCAAGGCGGAGGCTACTTGATTGCAAGCTTCATGCCGTTGCTGGCGGGCGTCCTGCGCGATCGGTTTGCAAGTTTGACCGAGGCATGGATCGTGATGCTGGCCGGCGCGGTCGTGCTGCTGGCGCTGGCCCTGCGGTTTTCGCCGGCCTCGTATCGACGGATCGACGCCGGATAAACAACGCACGCATCCACAGCGCACACATCCACAACGAAAACACGGAAAAAAGCGCCGCCCCCTCAAAAAGGGGCGGCGCTTTTTGTTGCGATCGCGGCAAGCCGCGGCGCGTTACTTCTTTTTCATCGGCGGCAGGTCGGTGCAGACGCCTTCGGCGACTTCCGCGGCCATGCCCACCGATTCGCCCAGGGTCGGGTGCGGGTGAATGGTCTTGGCGATGTCGACGACGTCGGCGCCCATTTCCACGGCCAGGGCCAGTTCGCTGATCAGGTCACCCGCGTGGGTGCCCACGATGCTACCGCCCAGGATGCGGTGCGTTTCGGCATCGAAGATAAGCTTGGTGAAGCCCTCGTCGCGGCCGTTGGCGATGGCGCGGCCGGAGGCGGCCCACGGGAACACGCCCTTCTCGATCTTGATGCCCTGCTTCTTGGCTTCGTCTTCAGTCAGGCCAACCCACGCCACTTCCGGATCGGTGTAGGCCACCGACGGGATGACGCGCGCGTCGAAGAAGGACTTCTGGCCGGCGGCGGCTTCGGCGGCGACGTGGCCTTCATGCACGGCCTTGTGGGCGAGCATGGGTTGGCCAACGATGTCGCCGATGGCGAAGATGTGCGGCACATTGGTGCGCATCTGGCGATCGACCTCGATGAAACCGCGGTCGGTCACGGCGATGCCCGCCTTGTCGGCGCCGATCTTCTTGCCGTTGGGGCTGCGGCCCACGGCCTGGAGAACCAGGTCGTAGCGCTGCGGCTCCTTGGGCGCGCCCTCGCCTTCGAAGGTGACGTAGATGCCGTCCTTCTTGGCCTCGGCGCCCACCGTCTTGGTCTTCAACATGATGTTGTCGAAGCGGTAGGCGTTCTTCTTCTGCCACACCTTGACCAGGTCGCGGTCGGCGCCCTGCATCAGGCCGTCCAGCATTTCCACGACATCCAGGCGTGCGCCCAGCGTGGAGTACACCGTGCCCATTTCCAGGCCGATGATGCCGCCGCCGATGATGAGCATCTTCTTGGGCACTTCACGCAGCAGCAAGGCGCCGGTGGAGTCCACGATGCGCTCGTCCTGCGGCAGGAAGGGCAACTTCACCGACTGGCTGCCGGCGGCGATGATGGCCTGCTTGAAGCGCAGGGTCTGCGACTTGCCGTCGGCGCCCTTGACCGTCAGGTGGTTGGCGTCGGCAAACTCGCCCACGCCCGTCACCACGGTGACCTTGCGCGCCTTGGCCATGCCGGCCAGACCGCCGGTCAGCTTGGCGACCACGCTGTCCTTGTAGCCGCGCAGCTTGTCCAGGTCGATCTTGGGCTCGCCGAAGCTGATGCCGTGGGCAGCCAGTTCGCGCGCTTCGTCGATGATGGCGGCGTTGTGCAGCAGCGCCTTGGACGGGATGCAGCCCACGTTCAGGCAGACGCCGCCCAGCGTGCTGTAGCGTTCGACCAGGACCACGGACAGGCCCAGGTCGGCGGCGCGGAAGGCGGCGGAATAGCCGCCGGGGCCCGCGCCCAGCACCAGCATGTCGTATTCGCCGTCGGCCGAACCGCTGTAGGTGGCGGCGGCCGGCGCAGCAGCCTTGGGGGCTTCCGACTTGGAAGCGTCCTTGACGGCCGGCTTGGATTCAGCCTTGGGAGCCTCTTCTTTGGCGGCGCCAGCGTCAGCACCCGAGGCTGCTTCCACTTCCAGCACGACCGCGCCTTCGGCGACCTTGTCGCCGACCTTGACAGAAATGGACTTGACCACGCCGCCTTGCGACGCGGGGATTTCCATCGAGGCCTTGTCGGACTCAACCGTGATCAGGCTCTGTTCCGCCTTGATCGTGTCGCCCACGGCCACCAGCACCTCGATGACTTCGACTTCCTTGAAGTCGCCGATGTCCGGCACTTTGATTTGAACGGTATTGCTCATAGGGCTCCCCGTTTACAGCGCGATGCGGCGGAAGTCGGCCAGCAACGCACCCAGATAGGCGTTGAAGCGCGCGGCCGAGGCGCCGTCGATGACGCGGTGATCGTAGGACAGCGACAGCGGCACCATCAGGCGCGGCACGAACTGCTTGCCGTCCCAGACGGGCTTGTGCGAGGAACGCGACACGCCCAGGATCGCCACTTCCGGCGCGTTGATGATGGGCGTGAACGAGGTGCCGCCAATGCCGCCAAGCGACGAGATCGAGAAGCAGCCGCCCTGCATTTCGGCGGGCGAGATCTTGCCGTCACGCGCCTTCTTGGACAGGTCGGTCATTTCCTGGGCGATCTGCAGGATGCCCTTCTTGTCGGCATCGCGGATCACCGGCACCACCAGCCCGTTGGGCGTGTCGGCCGCAAAACCGATGTGGTAGTACTGCTTGAGCACCAGGTTGTCGCCGTCCAGCGAGGCGTTGAACTCGGGGAACTTCTTCAGGGCCGCGACCACGGCCTTGATCAGGAAGGCCAGCATCGTGACCTTGATGCCCGACTTCTCGTTTTCCTTGTTCAGCGTGACGCGCAGCGCTTCCAGGTCGGTGATGTCCGCTTCGTCGTTGTTGGTGACGTGCGGGATCATGACCCAGTTGCGGTGCAGGTTTGCGCCCGAGATCTTCTTGATGCGCGACAGCGGCTTGGCTTCGATCGGGCCGAACTTGGTGAAGTCGACCTTCGGCCACGGCAAGAGGCCCAGCGCGGCGCCATCGGCGGAACCGCCGGCAGCGGCAGCCGCCGGCGCTGCCGACAGCGCCTGCTTGACGAAACCGCGCACGTCGTCGGCGGTGATGCGTTCCTTGGGACCGGAGCCCTTGACCTTGGAGAGGTTCACGCCCAGTTCGCGCGCAAACTTGCGCACGGACGGCGAGGCGTGCGGCAGCTGGCCGGGCTTGAGGTTGGCGTCTTCCAGGGCGGCAGCCGGGGCCGGGCGCGCGGCCGGGGCGGACGACGCGGCGGCCTCGGGCTTGGCCTCGGCCTTCGCTTCCGACTTGGCGGCCGGGGCCGCGGCTTCGGACTTGGCGGCCGGCGCGGCGGCGGCTTGCGCACCGCCTTCCACCACCACCACGACCGAACCCTTGGCGACCTTGTCGCCCACCTTGACCTTCACTTCCTTGACCACGCCGCCTTGCGAGGCCGGGATCTCCATCGAGGCCTTGTCGGACTCGACGGTGATCAGGCTTTGCTCGGCCTTGATGGTGTCGCCGACCGCGACCATGACTTCGATGACTTCGACTTCCTTGAAGTCGCCGATGTCCGGCACTTCGATCTCGACCGGGCCGCTGGCGGCAGCCGGGGCCGAGGCCTCGGCCTTGGGCGCGGCGGCGGCCGCCTGCTTGGGCGCTTCCTTGGCAGCCGGCTTGGACTCGGCCTTGGGCGCCTCTTCCTTGGCGGCGCCAGCGTCCGCCTCGGCCGCCTCGACTTCCAGCACGACCGCGCCTTCGGCGACCTTATCGCCGACCTTCACGGAAATGGACTTCACCACGCCGCCCTGCGACGCGGGGATCTCCATCGAGGCCTTGTCGGATTCGACCGTGATCAGGCTTTGTTCCGCCTTGATCGTGTCGCCCACGGCAACCAGCACTTCAATGACTTCCACTTCCTTGAAGTCGCCGATGTCGGGAACCTTGATTTGCACGATGTTGCTCATGTCTCTTTACCCTCAGGCGTATTGCGGGTTGGCTTTGTTCGGATTGATGCCGTACTTCTTGATGGCTTCGGCCACCTTGGCGACCGGCACCTTGCCTTCGTCGGCCAGCGCGCGCAGGGCGGCCACGACGACGAAGTGGCGATCCACCTCGAAGTGCTCGCGCAGCTTGGCGCGGAAATCCGAGCGGCCGAAACCATCGGTGCCCAGCACCTTGTATTCGCGGCCCTTGGGCACGAACGGACGGATCTGGTCCGCAAAGAGCTTCATGTAGTCGGTCGACGCGATGATCGGGCCTTCCGTCTTGGCCAGCTGTTCCGTGACGTAAGCGACCTGCGGCTTCTTCTCGTCGGGGTGCAGCATGTTATGGCGTTCGGCGTCCAGACCGTTGCGGCGCAGCTCGGTGAAGCTGGTGACGCTCCAGAGGTCCGAGGCGACGTCCCAATCGGCGGCCAGGAGTTCCTGCGCGGCCATGACTTCGCGCAGGATGGTGCCCGAACCCATGAGCTGCACGCGGTTCTTGCCCTTGCCGTGCGACTTGAGCTTGTACATGCCCTTGATGATGCCTTCCTCGTCGCCCTTGGTCAGACCGGGCTGCGGGTAGTTTTCGTTCATCACCGTCAGGTAGTAATAGACGTTTTCCTGGTCTTCCACCATGCGCTTCAAGCCATGCTGGATGATCACGGCCAGCTCGTGGCCGAACGTCGGGTCGTACGACACGCAGTTCGGGATGGTCGAGGCCAGGATGTGGCTGTGGCCGTCTTCGTGCTGCAGGCCTTCGCCGTTCAGCGTCGTGCGGCCGGCGGTGCCGCCCAGGAGGAAGCCGCGCGCCTGCATGTCGCCGGCGGCCCAGGCCAGGTCGCCGATGCGCTGGAACCCGAACATCGAGTAGTAGATGAAGAACGGGATCATGATGCGGTTGTTCGAGGAGTACGACGTGGCCGCCGCAATCCACGAGCTCATCGCGCCCGCTTCGTTGATGCCTTCCTGCAGGAGCTGGCCGTCGGCCGCTTCCTTGTAGTACATGACCTGGTCCTTGTCGACCGGGGTGTACTTCTGGCCTTCCGGCGCGTAGATGCCGATCTGGCGGAACAGGCCTTCCATGCCGAAGGTGCGCGATTCGTCGGCCAGGATCGGCACGACGCGCGGACCCAGTTCCTTGTCGCGCAGCACCTGGTTCAGGATGCGCACGAAGGCCTGGGTGGTCGAGATTTCGCGGCCTTCCGCGGTGGGTTCCAGCACGGCCTTGAAGGCGTCCAGCGCGGGGGCCTTCAGTTGCTCGTCGGCCTTGGCGCGGCGGCGCGGCAGGTAGCCGCCCAGCGCGGCGCGGCGCTCGTGCAGGTACTTCATCTCGGGCGAATCTTCGGCCGGCTTGAAGTACGGCAGATCGGCCAGCTTGTCGTCCGGGATGGGGATGCCGAAACGGTCGCGGAATTCGCGGATGGAGTCCAGCTCCAGCTTCTTTTGCTGGTGGGTCGGGTTCTTGGCCTGGCCGACGTGGCCCATGCCGTAGCCCTTGATGGTCTTGGCCAGGATGACGGTGGGCTGGCCGGTGTGGTCGCTGGCCGACTTGAAGGCCGCGTACACCTTGTGGGGATCGTGGCCGCCACGGTTCAGGCGCCAGATGTCCTCGTCGCTCATGCGCGACACGGCTTCCAGCAGCTTGGGGTGCTTGC
>JAEYVD010000443.1 GCA_023432075.1 Pseudomonadota bacterium
GGTTCGCCATGCGCATCGGGCCACAGCGTGAACTGGCTGGCGGCCACGAAACCGCCCTGCCCCTTGAGCGCGCGGGCCACGGGCGCGACCCGCGCGGGCAAGGCCCTGGCCTGCGGGCTGACCGCGCCGCCGCGGTCATAGGCGCCGCCCGGCGCCAGGAAGTCGTTCTGCAGGTCGATGATGACCAGCGCGGTCGTGCGAGGATCGAAGGCATGCATGGCGGGCTCCTACGATGCGGTCCGGGCGATCAGCAGATTGCCCAGGGAATCGACCCGGCCCGCAAAGCCGGGCTCGATCCAGATGGTGGTGTCGGGCTGTTCCAGGATGGCCGGGCCCGCCACCTCGGCGCCGACCGGCAGGTCCAGGCGCGCGTAGCGCACCGCATCGTGCCATTGCCCGGCATGAAAGACCGCCTGCGTGCCCAGCGCGGCGGGCATGGCTGTGCTGGTGGGCGCCAAGAGGGCCAGATCGAACTTGGGGCGTTGGCCGATCCGCGCGTAGCGCAGGTTCAGGATGCGGACCGCAATGCCGGTGAGGCTACGGCCGAAGGCGGCCTGGTAGGCGCGGTCGAATGCGGCGGCAATGCCCTCGCGGCTAAGGTCCGCGCGGCCCACTTCGACGCGCACGGTGTGGCTCTGGCCCATGTACAGCATGTCCAGCTCGATGCTTTCGCGGATGCCCTCGAACGACACGCCCGCCGAATCCAGACGCTGCTGGCAGGCGTCTGCCAGCCCGTCGATGCGGGCCAGCAGGTCGGCCGCGTCCAGCGCATCCAGCGCCACGTTCAGGGTCTGCACGCCGTCATGGCGCATGTCGGCCATGACGCAGCCCAGCGCCGAGGTCACGCCGGGATAGCGCGGCACGATGCCGTGGGCGGCGTCCACCTCGTTCATCATGGCGCACACGTGCAGCGCGCCGCCGCCGCCGAACGGCATGTAGGCAAACTTGCGCGGATCGTGGCCGCGCTCGATGGACACGACGCGGATCGCGCCGGCCATCTTGGCGTTGGCGACCGTCAGGATGGCTTCCGCGGCCGCGTGGACGTCCAGGCCCAGCGGACGCGCGACGTGTTCCTCGATGGCGGCGCGCGCCAGGTCGACGTCCATCTTGGCCAAGAGGCCGCCGCCCAGCGGGCGGTCCGCCGCGATGCGGCCCAGCAGCACGTTGGCGTCCGTGACGGTGGGCCGGGTGTTGCCGCGGCCATAGCAGGCCGGGCCGGGGATGCTGCCCGCGGATTCAGGGCCGACCTGCAGCAGCCCGCCGGCGTCGACGCTGGCGATCGAGCCCCCGCCCGCGCCGATGGTTTCGATCTGGATCATCGGCGCGCGCACGACCATGCCAAAGTCGATGGCGGTCTGCGCCGATAGCGAGGCCTCGCCCCCAGCCACCAGCGACACGTCGAACGACGTGCCGCCCATGTCGCCCGTGACCACATTGGGAAAGCCCGCGGCGCGGGCAATGGCCGCGCAGGCGATCACGCCGGCCGCCGGCCCCGACAAGGCGGTGCGCACGGGCACGTCGCACGCCGTCTGGCGCGACATCACGCCGCCATTGCTCTGCACCACCAGCAGTTCGCCCTCGAAGCCGTGCTGCTGCAGATCGGATTCCAGCCGCGTCAGGTAGCTGCCCACCACGGGCTGCAGCGCCGCGTTCAGCACCGCCGTGGAGCACCGCTCGAATTCGCGGATCTCGGGCAGCACCTCGGTGGCGGCGGTGACGTTGCCGTTGGGCCAGATGGCGCGCACGCGCGCGGCGGCCTGGGCCTCGTTGACGGGATTGGCGTAGGCGTTCACAAAGAACACGCACACCGCCTCGCAGCCCTGCGCCAGCAGCGTGCGCGCCGCGGCTTCGACCTGGTCCAGGTCCACGGGCGTGTGCAACGCGCCATCGGCCAACACGCGCTCGCGCACTTCCAGGCGCAGATCGCGCGGCACGACGGGTTCATAGTTGCCACGCAGACCCCAGGTCTGCGGCCGGTCACGCCGGCGCATTTCCAGCACGTCGCGAAAGCCTTCGGTCGTGATGATGCCGGTGCGCGCGACCTTGCGCTCCAGCAATGCGTTGGTGCCCACGGTGGTGCCGTGCACGATCGTCGCGATGTCGCGCGCGCCGTCAGCCACGCGGGCGATGCCGTTCATGAAGCCGCGTGCTTCCTCGCCGCGGGTCGACGGCACCTTGACCACGCGGGCGCTGCCGCCCGCCTCGTCCAGCACAAAAAGATCCGTGAACGTGCCGCCCACGTCCACGCCCACCACCAAACCTTGCGCCGCGCTCATGCCGACTGCTCCTTCTGAATGTCGCTCACATAGCCCATCTTGCGATCGTGCTCGCGCGCGGCGGGGTCACGCCGCGCGGGATCGCCATAGCCGCCTCCGCCCGGGGTTTCCAGGCGCACGCGGTCGCCGCGTTGCAGCCGGATGCCCAGCATCTTCGAGCTCATGGGCGGGGACAGCCACTGGCCGTCCTGCTGATAGCGAAAGACGTTGAGCGCGGCCTGGCCGCCGCCCGCGATGCCCTTGGGCGCGCTGCGGCCGCGCTCGCCGAAGATGAACGCCTCGGCGCTGTCTTCCAGCAATTCGATTTCATAGATCGCGCCCAGGCCACCGCGATGCGCGCCATCGCCCGCCGAATCCGGACGCAGCGCCCATTGCGTGAAGCGCACCGGATACGCCGCCTCCAGAATTTCGAGCGGCGGAATGGTGGCGGTGGAGATCGGCGCGTTGCCGTGGCTCAGGCCGTCGCCGTCCGAATGCCCGCCGTGGCCGCCGCCAAAGAAGCTGAACATCACCCAACGCTGGCCCTTGCGGGCGGCGTCGCTGCGGTAGCCAGCGATCGACAGCGCGTTGATGGTGCCGTAGGCCTGCGCCATCGCGCGGTCCGGCGCGGCCTGGGCCATCGCGCAGAAGATCACGTCGATCATGCGCAGGATGGTCTCGGTGTAGCCGCCCACCGGACGCGGACGGTCGGCCGAGATCACCAGGCCGTCCGGCAGCGTCACGTCCACCGCGTCCAGCACGCCCGCATTGGCGGGGACATCCGGGAACAGGTGCTTGAGCGCCACATAGCAGGCCGCGATGGCGGTGGCGCGCG
This sequence comes from Pseudomonadota bacterium, assembly GCA_023432075.1. GTDB lineage: Bacteria > Pseudomonadota > Gammaproteobacteria > Burkholderiales > Burkholderiaceae_B > Achromobacter. Next base: position 3,091 of record JAEYVD010000443.1, read on the forward strand.
AGATGTTGACCGGACCCGCGCAGGCCGGCGACGTGCCGGTGAAGTCCAGCCCCAGGCGGTCACCGGCGATGGTGAGCTTGAGCGCGATGCGCAGCGGCGCGTCGCGCACACCGTCGTTGTCCAGCATGTCCTCGAAGGCGTACTCGCCATCCGGCAGGCGGGCGATGTGATCGCGCATCAGGCGGCGCGCCCGTTCGCGCAGGGTGTCCAGGGACTCCAGCACCGTCGCATCGCCGTACTCGTCCAGCAGGCCATCCAGCCGGCGCGCGCCCAGTTCCAGCGCCGCGAGCTGGCCGTTCAGGTCGCCCCACAGGCTGTCGGGCAGACGGGTGTTGGCCTTCAGGATGGCCAGCACGTCCTGGTCCAGCACGCCAGCGCGCACGATGCGCACGGGCGGGATCTGCACCGCTTCCTGCCAGCATTCGGTGGCAGCCGGGTTGTAGTTGCCGGGCACAGCGCCGCCCACGTCATGCCAGTGGGCCGCCGACGCCAGAAAGCAGAACAGTTTGCCGCCGCGGAACACCGGCTTGACCAGCTTGAAGTCGTTGGCGTGCGTGCCGCCTTCGTACGGATCGTTGAACAGCCACACGTCGCCATCCACCATGCCGCCACGGCCGGCCGCCGCCTTGGCGGCCGCCTTCACCGCGAACGCCATCGCGCCTACGAAGACGGGCAGGCCCGACTTGCCCTGGATCAGCGTGGCGCCGGTGGCGGCGTCGTACATGCCGTGGCAGGCGTCATGGGCCTCGGCGATGATGGGATTGAACGCGCTGCGGTACAGCGTCGCGTCCATTTCGTCGGCGATCTGTTCCAGGCGGCCCTTCAGGACCGCCAGGGTAACGGGGTCAAGCATGATGTTGTTCCTAAGAGGTTTGACGCTGTTTCAGCAGATTCAGCAGTCCGCCGGCCTGCACCATGTCAAGCAGGAAGCCGGGCACGGGCTCGCACTGCAATTCGGCGGGCGTGCCGCCGGGACGGCCGATGCGGCCGGCGGCCGGGTCGAACGTGATGCCTTCGCCCTCGGCAAGGGTATGGGCCTGGCTGCACGTCAGGAGCAGCAGCCCCACATTGAACGCGTTGCGGAAATACAGGCCGTTGAAGGACGGCGCGATCACGGCGGCCACGCCCAGGCGCACGAGCGCCGCGGCCGCCTGCTCGCGCGACGAGCCGATGCCGAAGTTCGGGCCGGCCACCAGCACGTCGCCGGGCTGGACCTGGCCGGCAAAATCGGGCCGGACCCGCTGCAGGCAGTGGCGCGCGATCTCGTCGATGCCGAATTTCATGTAGGCGCCCGGCGCCAGCGCATCGGTGTCGATGTCCGCGCCCACGCGCCAGACGCGGTGCGTCGTGGTGTCTGCGTTCATGCCAGGAACTCCCGGGGATCGGCCACGCGGCCCGCCACGGCCGATGCCGCGACGGTGTAGGGCGAAGCCAGGTAGACCTGCGCGGTCTCCGAGCCCATGCGCCCCTTGAAATTGCGCGCGGTGGTGGAAATGACGCTGGCGTCGTCCGGAATGGACCCGCCATAGCCCGCACAGGCGCCGCAAGACGTGGCCAGCACCTGGGCCCCGGCGTCGCGCAGCACCTGCATGACGCCTTCGCGGTCGGCCTGCTCCTGATCCAGCCGGCTGGCCGGCGCCACCATCAGCTGCATGCCGTCCGCCAGCCGGCGGCCGCGCAGCACGCTGGCGGCGGCGCGCAGGTCGTCCAGCTTCGCGCCGGTGCAGGCGCCGATGTAGGCCACCTGCACCGGTACGTCGTTGTATTGGTCCACGCCGCGCGCGTTGGCCGGGCTGTGCGGCGCGGCGACCTGCGGGGCCAGGGCCGCGGCATCGAACTCGTGCCATTCTGCGTCGGCCTGCGGGTCGCTCTGCCAACGCGCCAGGTCCAGGTCCGCCGTCACGCCCGCCTCGCACAGATAGGCCGCGGTGGTCTCGTCCGGGGCGATCAGGCCCACCTGCGAGCCCAGCTCGGCGCTCATGTTCGACAGCGTCATGCGCTCTTGCATGGACAGCGCGCGCACGGCCTCGCCGCAGAATTCCACCGCCTGGTAGCGCCCGCCGTTCATGCCGTAGCGGCCGATCATGTGCAGCATCATGTCCTTGGCGGTGACGCCGGCCGCCAGCTGGCCGCGCCAGTGCATCATCAGCGTCTTGGGCACCTTGACCCAGATCTGGCCGGTGACCGCCACGCCCAGCATTTCGGTGCTGCCGATGCCGAACATATACGCGCCAAACGCGCCACCGGTCGGCGAATGCGAATCGCCGCCCACGCAGAACATGCCGGGGCGGATGTGGCCGTGCTGCGGCACCACCACGTGACAGATGCCGACCGAGTCATACACGTTGGGCAGTTGCTGCTCCGCGGCCCAGTCGCGCGCGATGCGCACGATGCGGCGCGCTTCGTCGTCCGATTCCGGCACGTAGTGGTCGATGACCAGCACGATGCGGGACGGGTCCCACAACGTGGCGCCCAGCTCTTGCAGCATGGGCTGCAGGCGCCGGGGGCCGCTGGAATCGTGGAACATCGCCAGGTCGACTGCACAGGTCACGATTTCGCCCTCGGCCACCGTCTCACGCCCGCAGGCGGCGGCGATCAGCTTCTGGGCCAGGGTTTGAGGCTGAGCCATGATTACATCCCCAGATAGGCGCGGCGCACGTCGTCGCTGGCCAATAGGTCGGGACAGCTGCCGCTGTAGCGCACGGCGCCGTTTTCCAGCACATAGGCCCGCTGCCCGGTTTCGAGGGACTGGCCCACGTTCTGCTCGACCAGCAGAATCGCCAGTCCGTCGCCATGCAACCGCTTGATGAGGCCGAACAGTTCCTCGACCATCAACGGCGACAGGCCAAGCGAGGGTTCGTCCAGGATCAGGAGGCGCGGCTCGGCCATGAGGCCACGGCCGATGGCCAGCATCTGCTGTTCCCCGCCCGACATCGTGCCGGCCAGCTGGTCCAGGCGTTCCCGCAGCCGCGGAAAGATGTCCAGCACCTTATCCAGGTTCTGCGCGCGGCGCTCGCGCGCCCGGGCGAACGAGCCCAGTTCCAGGTTCTCGCGCACGCTCAGGTTCGGGAACACGCGGCGGCCCTCGGGCACCTGGATCAGGCCCGCCTGCACCACCTGACGGTAGTGGCGGCCGGTCAGGTCCTGGCCTTCGAAACGCACCGAGCCGCCCCAGGGCCGGCACAGGCCGCACACCGTGTTGTTCAGGGTGGATTTGCCCGCGCCGTTGCTGCCCAGCAGCACCACGATCTCGCCGGCCCCCACGTCCAGGTCCACGCCGCGCAGCACTTCCATGCGCCCGTAGCCCGCCCGCAAGCCTTTGACCTCCAGCAGCGCGCTCATGCCGGCGCTCCCTGCGCGGCAAGCCGCGCCGCCGCGCCGTGG
>JAEYVD010000722.1 GCA_023432075.1 Pseudomonadota bacterium
TTCCCTTGATGGTGACGGCGGCGCCGATAGCGCCGATCCTCATTGATGACCCAGAAGGCAACACGACTGTGGTTGTGGCCCCCGGCTCGAGCATCTCGGTCAGCACGGGAGATGCAATCCGCGTGAATCACTTGGGCAACGCTGTGTCCGGCCCTGGCTTTACGGTGACTGCTGAAGGAGACGGACGTGGCGTGCATGCCCACGGCGGTGGCAAGGTCAGAATGGCGAACAGCAAGATCCAGACGCAAGCCGGAGCCGCATTGTCCGCATCCCTGGAAAATAGCTCTATCCGCGCCGACTACTCCCTCCTCTCCTCGGAAGCAACGACCGTGCTTGCGACCAATGCGGGCCACATTGAACTGGTTGGCGGAACGGTGTCGGGATCGGGCGGCTTCGAGGCGACAATCCGCGCTTCCGATGGCGGAGTCATCAAGGCAAGAGACCTTGAGATCAAGAGTATTGATCGCAACGGGGTGAACAGTTACGGCGTACGCGCCCAGTTAGGGGGGCGCGTCGAGTTGTCCAACGTCATTCTCTCCAGTGAGGATGAGATGGGCACGGCGACGGGTGCGCGCATCTCGGTCCAAGACGCTGATTTCATGATGACGGACAGTCACGTCAAGGCAGGAAGCGTGCCGGGTGATGCGGGGTCTCTGCATGTGTCGGGTAGCGCCGTGGCGACCGTGCAAGGAAGCGTCATCGAGGGCAGCGTTACCGCTTCTGACGGTGTAACCCTGAGCATCGCCGACACGGTCGTGGGAGGGCCGCACAGCGTCTTCATTGGGGTGTACGTGTTGGGCACGACGGCATCCACGGTGTCGCTCGATAACGTGACGATCGGTAGCGAGGCCGTCGCAGTTACTGACGGTATCGTTGGGCGGCCCAACCAGATGATCATCGCGCAGGACGTGGATATTCGCGCCAGCAGGTACGCGATCCGCAATGTCAACGGGGCGGCACAGGTTCAAGGGGGCACGCTGCGTGCAGGACGAGCCGGCCTGTATGCGTTTTCGGAGGATGACACGGCGCCAACAACGATTGTCGCCGTCGGCACGCATGTGCTGGCCGAAGCCAACAATGCGGCAGGGGTGGGGGCCGCACAACGCGGTGCCCACGTTTCGCTGGACGGCGTCACGGTGGACGTGTCCGGCACAGGGGGAGCGGGGCTCCAGGCCACTGACGCGGCGCGCATCGACGCTGTCAATTCACAGCTGAATGGCCAGTCCACAAACTCGACCGGCGTGCAGTTGCTCGGAAACATAGGCTCCGGCGAAACGGCTGTTTCGCTGAACGGCACGCAAGTCATCATGACGGGTCAAAACGCAAACGGCGTGCAGAGCGTGCGCTACGAGCCGCAGGGCGCCAACTCGCTCGTGCTGTCGAACGGCAGCGACCTTCAGACCCACGATGGTGTGGGGTTTCTCGTCAGGGGTGGAGATCACGACATCTCCGTCCAGAACGCCACTGTGATGACCCGGTCCGGCGGCGACGAAGCCAGCGGCATCCTGCTTAGGACGCAGGCGACCCCCGTCGCCGGAATCGTCCCGGGGCAACCGTACCAGACGCAACGCGTCACCCTGAACGCCACAGACGCGCTCCTGACGGGCGACGTGCTGACTTCCGACAGCGGCCGCGTCGACATCGGTCTGGCGAGCGGCAGCGAGTGGACCGGCGCGGTTCGTGCGGGGCAGGGTTCGGTCGACAGCGTCTCGATAGACGGCAGCAGCGTCTGGAACATGCGCGGCGACTCGGCCGTCAAGACCCTGACGAACGCGGGCGTCGTCCAGTTCGTGTCTCCGGGTGCGCAATCTGGATTCAAGACGCTTACCGTCTCCGATTACACCGGCGGCGGCACCTTGGTCATGAATACCCACCTGGGCGACGATACGTCTCTGACCGACCGGCTTGTCGTGGACGGCGGAACGGTCACGGGCACCACCGGGCTGCGTGTCTTGAACGCCGGCGGCGCAGGCGCATTGACCACGCAAGGCATCCGGCTCGTGCAGGCCACCAACGGGGCGACGATTTCAGGCAGTGCTTTTTATCTGGACGCGAACTCGACTGGCTACCGGCCCTCAACCATCAGCCTGAATCTGAATGGCTACGACTATTTCTTGGTTCAGGGCGGCACGGGCGGCGTGGCGTCCGATTGGTATCTGACGTCGACGACGCTGCCGGAAGAAGGCGGCGCCACGGATCCGGGCGGTCAGACGCCGCCGGGCGGCGGTACCGAGACGCCTCCCGGCAGCGGGACCGAGACCCCGCCGGGTAGCGGTACCGAGACGCCTCCCGGTAGCGGGACCGAGACGCCGCCGGGTAGCGGCACTGAAACTCCGCCGGGTAGTGGCCCCGGAACGCCTCCCGGCAGTGGCGCCGGCATGCCCGGTTCTGCGCCGGGCAAGCTGCAGAACGTCTCACCGGAAAACGGCGCGCATGTCGGCAATCAGGTCGCGGCGACCCGGATGTTCGTGCATCGCCTGGCGGATCGGACCGTGGCGCAAACGTCGGCAGGTCAATCTGCGCCCGGCAGCGCGTCCCGGGCGCTGTGGGCACGTACCGAGGGCGCGCGGCACACCGGCATGAAACTTCAGGAAGGCCAGGTCAGCATCGACACCGACACCGCCATGCTGCAGATGGGCGCCGACCTCGTGAGCACGCGACTGGGTCAGCAAGGCGTCCTGAAGGCAGGGGTCATGGCCGGCGCGGGCGAGGCGCGCACGAACGCCACCTCCCAACTCATCCACCCAGGCACCGGCATGGCGATGCGTGCCGATGCCCGAGGCAAGGTCACTGGGTATTCGGTGGGCATCTATGCCACCGCTTATGCCGACGATGCCACCCGCTTGGGCGCGTATGCCGATTCGTGGTTGCAGTTCGGCCGCTACTCCAACGAGATCAGTAGCGAACTGGGCTCGGCCCGCTATCGCTCGAACACCTGGACGGCGTCGGTGGAAGCGGGATACGCACTCAAGCCCTTCGCCGCCGATTCCGCGTTGGGTGCGATGGTCGTCGTGCCGCAAGCCCAACTGGCCTACACGCGATACAACGCCCAGGACGCTATGCTGCCCAGCATGACGCTGAAAAACTCGCCCGCCAGTTCAGTCACTTCGCGCGTGGGTGTCCGTGCGTACCCGCTTGGCAACGACGCCGCCACGTCCCCGGTGAGGCCTTACGTCGAAGCCAATTGGCTGCACAACTCGGGCAGCGCGAAAGCCAACGTCGGCGCATCGACCTTTCAGGCAACGCCCATGCGCGACGCCGCTGAACTGCGAATCGGCGTGGCAGGCAATGTCCGCGAGTCGTGGCAGGTTAGCGGCGAGCTGTTCGGCCAAGCTGGAAACGGCGGGCAGCGCGGCTACGGCGGCATGTTGAACGTCGGGTATCGTTGGTAACCACAAGCCGCGCAGGCCGCGCCATGCGGGCGGCCGTTGCCAGCCGGGGCTGTCTGCGCTCCCACGTCTGGCACCCCGGCGGTTCACGCCGCGCGCTTGTTGAAGATCACGAGCGACACGCCGGTCAACACCAGCGCCGATGCCGCGATCAGCAACGCGGTCATCGGTTCGTCAAGAAACACCGTCCCGCCCAGCGCCGCCAGCACCGGCACGCTGAGCTGCACGGTGGCGGCGCGCGTCACGGTCAACTGTTTGAGCGCGGCGTACCACAGGATGTAGCCCAGCCCCGAGGTCACCGCGCCAGAGGCCACCGCATAGGCCGCGCCGGCGGTATCGAACCGAACGTGGGAGGCGGCCAATTGCGCAAGCAGCAGCGCCACCGCGACGGGCGCTGCCCGGATGAAATTTCCCGCCGTCGCGGCGGCCGGATTCTTCGCGCCCCGGCCCAGTAGCGAATAGATGCTCCATGCCACCCCGGACAGAATCATCAGCAATCCGTAGAACACAGGTGGTGCATTGGCGCTGGGCCATATCAACGCGACGAGCCCGGCAACCGCCAGTGCCGTGCCGGCCCATTGCATTACCGCCAACCGTTCCCCAACCGCCAGGCCATACAGAATCATGCTGATCTGGATGGCCCCGAAAAGCAGCAGGGCGCCTGTGCCCGCAGGCACATGCGTATAGGCATACGAGAACGCGAGCGCATAACCCACCAGCGCCAGCGCGCCCGCCCACGTGCCTTCGACACGCCCGGTCTGCCGGCGAAGCGCCAGCACCAGGCACAGCATCAGCGCGCCCGACACGATGCGGATGGTGAAGAAGGTGGTGGGATCAATGGCCGTCTGCTTGAGCGCGACCCGGCAAAGCAGCGAGTTGCCGGCAAAGGCCAGCATGGCCAATAGGGTGAGCGAGAAGAGGCGGAAGGTCATGGCGAAGGACGCGGCAAGCCTTGGGTACCAGTCTTCAGTGGGAACGGCTTACGGCTATCGTACGCCTGGCGAGAGGCCGGCTCTACGTGCGCCGCCGCAAACCGCTGCTTCCTTTACTGCGCGGCCTGGGCGGCTTCGCGGAACCGCTGCACCAGCGCGGACCCATCCTCCGAACGATACGCCAGCAATACCTGGCTTTGCGCATCCGGCGTGTCCAGCTCGCGATAGGCCACGCCGGGAATGCCCGTCTTCATGTAGGTGTCGGGCAGGATCGAGATGCCCATTCCTGCCGCCACCAGGCCGATGATGGTCGCGCCTTCGCGCGCTTCCTGGCCCACCTGCGGGGCAAAGCCCGCGCGGCTGGCCAGCACGCCCACGTGGTCGAACAAGCCGCAGCCCAGCCCGCGCGGGAACAGGATGAAGGACTCGTCCGCCAGATCGGTCATCGACAACGGCGCGTTGCGGCGCGCCAGCGGATGCGATTGGGGCAGGGCGGCCATGAGCCGGTCGGTCCACAGCGGCAGCGTCGCGATATTGGGCGGCGGCACGAACAGGATGGACGGGCGCAGAAAGCCCACGTCGATGTCCTTGGACGCCAGCGCGCGCAGTTGCTGTCCGGTGGACTGGTGGCTCAGGTCCACACCCACGCCCGGAAAATCCGTGCGAAAGGCGTGCACGATGCGAGGGAACGCGTCGAACATCGGCACAGACGCCGTGAATGCCACGCGGATCTCGCCGGTTTCACCCAGCGCGGACTGCCGCACGACCTCGCCCGCGCGTTCCAGATGCGCCAGCGCGCGGCGCGCCTGATCCAGGAACAACGCGCCCGCCTGCGTCAGTTCCACGCTGCGGCTCGTGCGCGTCAAGAGCGGCGACCCCAGTTCCTCTTCCAGCGCCTTGATCTGCAGGCTGAGCGGCGGCTGGCTGACATGCAGCCGGCGCGCGGCCTGGCTGAAGCTCAGTTCCTCGGCGACGGCGACGAAGTAACGCAGTTGGCGAAAATCCATATTGATTTGGAAAGCAAATAGATCGTCGTGGAAAACGGTATTGGACGGTATGAGTGTACAGCGCGCATCATGCGCCCATACCAACACGCATAACGACACAGGAGACAACCATGAAGGCTTACGCGCCGTCCCGGTCCCGCCGCACCTTTGCCGCCGCCGCAGCAGTAAGCGCCCTGATGGCCGCGATGCTGGCGCCGCTGCCGGCAGCCGCCCAGGGCGCCTATCCCGACAAGCCGATCCGCATCGTGGTGCCCTACGCCGCGGGTGGCGGGGTCGACATCGTCACCCGCCTGGTCAGCCAGAAAATGGGCGACGCGCTGAAGCAGACGATCATCGTCGACAACCGCCCCGGCGCGGCGACGAACATCGGCATGGACGCGGTGGCGCGCGCTCCGGCGGACGGCTACACGCTGCTGACCGCATCGAACACGCTGGCCGCCAACGGCGCGCTGTTCTCCAAGCTGACCTTTGACCCCGCGCGCGACTTCACGCCGGTGGGCGCGATCGGTTATGCGCCGCTGGCGGTGGTGGTGCCCGTCGAATCGTCGTTCAAGACCTTGAAGGATCTGACCGACTACGGCCGCGCGCACCCTGACAAGCTGACCTACGCGTCGGCCGGCAATGGCAGCTCGGGCCATCTGGCCAGCGAACTGCTCAAGCGCGAGAGCGGCATGAAGGCGCTGCACGTGCCGTACAAGGGCGGCTCGCCCGCGGTCACGGATCTGTTGGGGCAGCGGATCTCCTTCATGTCGATCAATCCGCTGGAAGTCGTCTCACACGTCAAGGCGGGCAAGCTGCGCGCGCTGGCCGTGCTGGACGACGAGCCGGCGAGCATGCTGCCCGACGTGCCCACCGTGGTGTCGCAAGGCCTGCCGGGTGCGATGGCCACCGTGTGGTGGGGACTCATCGGCCCCAAGGATCTTCCGCCCGACGTCACCGCAAAGCTCAACGCCGCGCTGCAATCCGCGCTGAATGACCCAGACGTGAAGAAGCGCTTTGCCGAGATGGGCGCGGTGGTCACGCCCGGCACGGACAAGCAGTTTGGCGAATTCGTGGCGGCTGAAACCACCAAATGGACCAAGGTCATCAAGGACGCGGGCATCAAGGCCGATTGATGGCCTTTGCGCCAGCCCGGGGCCGCGGCGCGGCCCGCGGGCGAAACACTGCATAAAGGAACTGAAATGGAACGGCAAAAGAACGCGCTGGTCGTCAGCGCGCACTCCGCGGACTTTGTGTGGCGCGCGGGTGGCGCCATCGCGCTGTACGCCAAGCGCGGCTGGAAAATCACCGTGGTGTGCCTGTCGTTTGGCGAACGCGGCGAATCCGCCAAGCTGTGGAAGCAGCCCGGCATGACGCTGGAGCGGGTCAAGGCCGACCGCCGCGACGAGGCGCGCCTGGCCGCCGGCATCCTGGGTGCCGACATCCGCTTCATGGACTGCGGCGACTATCCCTTGCGCGTATCGGACGAAGCGCTGTTCGAGCTGGTGGACGTCTACCGCGAATTGCAGCCGGAGTTCGTGCTGACGCATTCGCAGAAAGACCCGTACAACTTCGACCATCCGCTGGCGACGCACGTGGCGCAGGAAGCCCGCGTGATCGCGCAGGCGCATGGGCACCATCCGGAGCAAGCGGTGCTGGGCGCACCGCCCGTATTCCTCTTTGAGCCGCATCAGCCCGAACAGTGCGAATGGAAGCCCGAAGTGCTGCTGGATATCTCCGAAGTCTGGGACCAGAAGCGCCGGGCCTTTGAGACCATGGCCGCGCAGGAACACCTGTGGGAGTACTACACCCGCGTCGCCCTGCAACGCGGCGTGCAGGCGTCGCGCAACTCGAACCTGAAGATTAAATACGCCGAGGGCTATCAGCGCGTGTTCCCGCAGGTCACCGGAGAATTGGCATGAGCCTTGCGTTCAGGAACATCGAGCGGGCGGACAGCACGGTCATCGCACGCCTGGCGTCGGCAGGCGTCGCCACCGCCCATGAAGCACAGCAACGCATGGGCCTGTTGCAGCCCACGCTGCGGCCCATCTACGCTGGCGCATCCATCGCGGGCAGTGCGATCACGGTGCTGGCGCATCCGGGCGACAACTGGATGCTGCACGTTGCGATCGAACTCTGCCGCCCTGGCGACGTTGTCGTCGTGGCCTGCGCGTCGGCGAACGAAGACGGCATGTTCGGAGAGCTGCTGGCCACCTCCATGCGCGCCCGCGGCGTGCAAGGGCTGGTGATCGATGCGGGTTGCCGCGATGTCGCCGCGTTGAAGGACATGCAGTTTCCGGTGTGGTCCAAGTGCGTATCGGCCAAGGGCACGGTCAAGGCAACGCCGGGATCGGTGAACGTGCCGGTCGTGTGCGCGGGGGCGCTGGTGCAACCCGGGGATGTCGTCATTGCCGACGATGACGGCGTGTGCATCGTGCCGCGTGCGCGGGCGGCGCAAGTGGCCGATGCGTGCGACGCGCGCCTGCGCAACGAGGCGGACAAGCGCAAGCGGCTGGCCGCCGGGGAACTGGGGCTGGATATCTACGGCATGCGCGAAAAGCTGGCGGCTGCGGGGCTGATCTATGTGGACCGCAGCCCGGATGCGTAGGTGGCGGCCGCGGTTTGCCGAGTGATGCCGTGCACCGAATTGCCGTACCAACGGCAGCGCCCAGGCGCTTTCCCGGCCGACAGCGAATTCGACCGTCATCGGCGCAGCGCACGTAACTGACGTGCGTGCGCCACATCCAGACAAACCCCATAGCAATATCGAATGAGAATGCTTATCATGCGCCTTTTATATAAAAGAATGCATGGGGTGGGGCTGTGGGTAAAGCATCGAATGGCCGTCAAGGCGCGCAGAAGGGCGTCGCCCGGGCGGTGAAACAGGCGTTGGCGGGCAGCGCCGCGCTCTATGCCGCCTCGGTATCGGCGCAGACGCAGGCGCCGGCCGCGATCACCGTCCTGCCCACCGTCACGGTGACCAGCGCGCCCGTCGCCCTGGGCGAGGCGCCCGCGCCCATCGCCGGCGGTCTGATCGGCGGCGGCGCCCGCATGGGCATTCTGGGCAACACGTCCGTCATGGACACCCCGTTCAGCGTCACCAGCTATACCGCCCAGACGATCGAGAACGAGCAGGCCCGGTCGGTCGCCGACGTGGCCACCATGGATCCGTCCGTGCGCATGAGCAGTGCCCGCTCCAACATCAACGAAGACCTCACCATCCGCGGCTTCAATGTGCCGACCGCGGACTTCGCGTTCAACGGCATGTTCGGCCTGACGCCCTATTGGCGCGCACCGGTCGAGACCCTGGAACGCGTGGAGATCATCAAGGGACCGTCGGCGGCGCTCTTCGGCATGACGCCGGGCGGCAGCGTGGGGGGCGTCGTCAATCTGGTGCCAAAACGAGCCACCGACGAGCCCATCACCCGGGTCACGGGCTCGGTCATGTCGGACTCCGTCTTTGGCGTGCATGCCGACGTGGGACGCCGCTTCGGTCCCGACAACGCGTTTGGCATCCGCGTAAACGGGATGCTGCGCGACGGCGACACGCCAATCAAGGACCAGTCGACACGCGAAGCACTGGGGTCGGTCGCGCTGGACTATCGCGGTGAAAAGCTGCGGTCCTCTCTGGACCTGATCTGGCAGAAGGAACGCATCGACAACGTCGTGCGCCAGTTTCAGCTTGGCGCGGACCTGACCTCGATTCCCGAGGCGCCGAGCAACAAGAATCCGTATCCGGGCCTGGGCTGGAGCGACGGCCGCAATACCGCCGGCGTGTTCAAGATCGAATACGACATCACCGACTACCTGACTGCTTACGCAGGCTACGGCCAACGCAAGCTGGACTGGGACGCCTTCGCCGCCAACCCCGTGCTGCAGAACACGCAGGGCGATTACTCCTTCTTCGGCGGCTGGCAGCGGATGACGGTGGACAGCAAGTCCACCGAAGCCGGCCTGCGCAGCAACTTCAAGACCGGCCCCGTGAGCCACAAGGTCGCCTTCAGCTACACGCTGCTGGACCAGAAGTCCGATCTGGGTTTCTACACCGGTTTCCCGCCGGGCAATTCCAATATCTACGCCGGCAACATCTTCGACACGCCGTCCATATCCGGCATCAGCAATCCGCTTAACCGCTACCAGAGCACCAAACTGACCAGCTACGCGCTGGCAGACACCCTGGGTTTCATGGACGACCGGCTGCAACTGACGCTGGGCGCGCGCCGCCAGAACGTGCAGGGCCAGAACTACAACTTCGCCAACGGCGAGCCCAGCGGCCCGCGCTATGACAAGAGCGCCACCACGCCGCTGGCCGGCGTCGTCTTCAAGGTGCGGCCGGATCTGTCGGTCTACGCCAGCTACGTCGAAGGCCTGTCGCAAGGCGACACCGCGCCCACCAGCGCGGCCATCACCAATCCAGGCGAAACGCTGTCGCCCTTCAAGTCCAAGCAGAAGGAACTCGGCGTCAAGTACAACCTGAACGACGACATGCTGGCCACTGTCGCGCTCTTTGAGCTGACCCGCCCCAGCTCCGGTATCTCGGGCAACACCTTTGGCGAATTCGGCGAACAACGCAACCGAGGCGTCGAAGCCAGCTTTGCCGGCGAAGTCGCGAAGGGTGTGCGCCTGTTGGGCGGCATCAGCTACATCGACGCCGTCATCAACAAGGCCACCACGCCTGGCCTGCAGGGCAACAAGGCCATCGGCGTGCCCGACTGGCAATTCAACCTGGGCGCCGAGTGGGACACCCCGTTCGTCCCGGGCCTGACGGTGTTGGGCCGCGTCATCTACACCGACAGGACGTATGCCAACGCCGACAACACCTTGTCGGTGCCAAGCTGGACCCGCGTTGACGCCGGCGCGCGCTACGAGACCAAGATCAGCGGCACGCCCGTCACCTTCCGCTTCAACGTCGAGAACCTGTTCAACCGGAACTACTGGGGCACCGCCACGGCAGGCTACCTATTCGTGGGCTCGCCGCGCACCTACACGTTCTCGACCAGCATCGCCTTCTAAGGAAGCCGAGATGTCCACGCAAGCCTGGTCCTGGATACACAAGTGGAGCAGCCTGGTCTGCACGGTCTTCATGCTGCTGCTGTGTCTGACCGGACTACCCTTGATCTTCCACGAAGAGATTGAGCACCTGTCGGGCGTGGTCGAAGCGCCGCCCATGCCCGCCGGCACGCCCAACGCCAGCATGGACCAGATTGCCCAGACCGCGCTGGAGCGCCGCCCGGGCGAAGTCATCCGCTACATGTTCTGGGATCAGGACGAGCATCCCGACATTACGTATGTCTCCATGGCCAGCGCCGTCGACGCGCCGCCCGAGGAGAACAACGCCGTCGTCATCGACTCGCGCACGGCCAAGGTGCTGGACGAACCGGCCACCGACGAAGGCTTCATGTACGTCATGCTCAAGCTGCATACCGACATGTTCGCCGGCTTGCCGGGGATGCTGTTCCTGGGCGCGATGGGCCTCTTGATGGTGGTCGCCATCGTGTCCGGTGTGGTGCTTTATTACCCCTTCATGCGCCGCCTGAAATTTGGCGCGCTGCGCACGCAGCGCAGCACCCGCGTCAAATGGCTGGACTGGCATAACCTGTTGGGCATTGTCACGGTGGTGTGGCTGCTGGTCGTTGGCATCACGGGCAGCATCAATACGCTGAACCGCGTCGTGCTTAGCCTCTGGCAGATGGACCAGATGGCGGAAATGACCGCGCCGTTCCGCGGCCTGCCGCCCGTCACGCAGCCCGCGCATCTGGAAGCTTCCATCCGCACGGCACGCGCCGCCGTGCCGGACATGGCGGTGAGCCTCGTCGCGTTTCCGGGGACGATGTTTTCCAGCCCGCATCACTACACGTTCTTCATGAAGGGCAACACACCCGTGACCTCGCGCCTGCTAAAGCCCGCGCTGGTGGACGCCACTAACGGCGAGCTGACCGACACGCGAGAGATGCCCTGGTACGTAAAGACCTTGTTCCTTTCGCAGCCGCTGCACTTTGGGGATTACGGCGGCCTGCCGCTCAAGATTCTTTGGGCGGTGCTGGATCTCTTTGCAATCGTGGTGCTGGGTAGCGGACTGTATCTATGGCTGCGCAAGCCCAAGGCGGCAACGGCTTCGAAATCGTTGACCCCGGATGCCGCAGAGACCGCCAGCGCGCTGCGGCAGGGTGATCGGCAAGGGGCAGCGCAATGAGCAAGAACGTTGATGCGCGCGGCGCGCGGACCGAGAACCTGCAAACGGCGGGCGAGGTGTTCCGCGTGCCGATCTGGCTAGGCGTGGCCTCGGTGGTGGGGCTGGTGTCGGCGCTGCTGGGCGATGGGGTGTGGGACGGGGTGTCGTGGTTGGCGATCTTTGCGCCGATCGGGGCGGTCTGGTGGGC
>JAEYVD010000778.1 GCA_023432075.1 Pseudomonadota bacterium
TGCGGCTGAAAAACCCATTGAACCCCCACAGGCTGTCGGGCTTGGCGCCGATATCCAGCAGGTCGACCACCAGCAGGTCCCCCGGCTCCGCGCCCTCCACGCCCACGGGCCCGGACAGAAAGTGCACAGTCGACAGATCCACATCCCGCACGTCGTCGGCGCTGTCATCATTCTTGATCGCGCCGCCCGTCCAGTCGTAGGTTTCCAAAATGAAATCGTCCCCGGGCTTGACCCACACCGCCATCGGAATATCCGGATGCCAGCGGTTATGGATCTGATTGTTCTCGTAGGGGGACTGGTCCAGATCGACACTGATAAGCGTGTTGGTCATTCTCTTTCATCTCCGTCGTAAAGCGTTGATAAAACAGAAGGGTTGACCGCTGGCTGCTTACATGGAAGCGATAAGCGCACACCCGGGCTTCGTGAGCCAATGATCTGGAAACGACGGTAGGACAGTTTGAGGCATCGGTAAACTGGCTTTTTGCACAGTGCACGACGCCTGTGCCGCAAGTGCCTGGAGCAGCGCGCCAGGAATGCCCATCAAGCAACAGTTATGATGCAAGCCGATCATCGCGCTACATCAAGGTTTTCCAGCATGGCCGTACTCCATCGCTCGTCCCTCGCCATCGCACTGCTCATCGCCGCGTGCGCCAACGCACCCGCCTTTGCCGACGAAGGCTGCATCGCGCGTGTCGACGCCGAGCTGGCCCGCATCAAACAGGCGCAAGACGTCCAACGCACGCGCGAGGCCGCCAATAATCTGGAATTGAATCGAGAGCTTTGCCAGGGCCGGCTGGACCTCTTGGACGCGCGCTTCGCGCTCAGCGACGACTTTGAAGCCTGCCGCCGCGACGGCGTGCAGTTTTCGGGTCAGGTCACGCGCGCACTGACGGGCGCGTCCGACGATCTCACGGACATGAAGGCATCGTGGATCCGGACCTGCGGCCTGCACATGAAGAATTGAACGCGGGCCTGCGATTGCGGCCGTTCAAGCGCCGCAACCGCAGTCATCCGCTAGCGCACGTCAAGCCGCCTTCTTTTGCGCGTCGTGCGGAAAGAAAATGGCGCGGCTGGGATCAAAGCCATAAAGATGTGCATATTCCGTGGCGTCGGCCGCCAGCGCCAACACCGATTCCAGAATGAAATCCGCCTTCGCGTCCGACAGCAACGCACTGAAGTTCAGGCGCACAAAGCCGGGCTTTTCGATTTCTCGACCATCCAGGATGGCCTGCCGCATCTGCAACGACTGCGCGTCATCGATTTCCAGCAGACGATGCACGTACGGACCTGCGCATGCACATCCGCCACGAGCCTGAATGCCAAAACGGTCGCTCAGCATCCGCGTCACCAACTGCTGATGCACGAACCCGCCCTTGCCGTCGCGCACCCGGAAAGAAAAAATCGGCAGGCGATTCGCCGTCAGCGACCCCAGCAGTTCCAGGCGCTCGGCGCCCTTCCACGCCGCCAGCGCGCGCTGCACGAAATGCGCGTGGCGCTGCTGCATGAAATCCGCGCCCAATGCTTCCTTGACCAGCACCACCAACGCGGCGCGGATATCCCCCACCACGTTCGGCGTACCCGCTTCCTCACGCGACTCCAGGCTGCCGCTGTAATCATGGCCCACCGGGGACACGAACTTCACCGTGCCGCCGCCCGGCCACGTCGGGGTCGTATCCAGCACCGCATCGCGGCGCACGATCAGGACGCCCGAGGCACCCGGACCACCAATGAACTTGTGCGGCGAAAACACGATGGCGTCGATCTGCGCATCAGGCGCCGGCGACATCCGAATCGGCAGGTACGGTGCGCCGCCCGCGTAGTCCCACAGCATTTTCGCGCCGGCTGCCTTCACCCGCCGCGTGATGCCTTCGACGTCCGCAACGATACCCGTCACATTCGACGCCGCCGACAGCGCGCACACGACCAGCGCGCCCGCCGGCGCGTCCAGTGCTTGCGCCAGTTGCGCCAGATCCGGCCCGCCTTCGGGGCTTTCTTCCAGTTCGACGATGTCAGCGCCGCATTCGCGCCACGGCAGGATGTTCGAATGATGCTCGTAGGGTCCGATAATGACCCTGACCTTCCGGCCAGCCGCCACCGCCGCCTTCACACCAAACAGATTCACTAACCGGTTGATGCCCGCCGTTGCGCCCGAGCCCGAGAAAATCACCGCGTGTTCATCGCCCGCCCCGCAACCGCGGCCAATCGCCGCACGCGCATCGCGCCGCAGCCGCGTAATGAAGCCGCCGCAGAACGAGGCTTCGGTGTGCGAATTGGCGTAATACGGAAGCACCTGTTCCAGCACAAAGCGCTCGACCTGCATCAGCGCACGGCCCGACGCCACGTAATCGGCGTAGACAAGCGGCTTGGAGCCAAACGGTCCATCAATGCTGGCGTCCTTTCCGATAAGCCCGTCGGCAAGCGCGGCCGCAATATCGGAAGTGTTCAAGCTGTCCTGGAACTGCTGCAAAGGCGAAGCCGGGGCGGCGGGCGCACCGGCGAGGGTCGTATTCATGAGGCGATAGATCCGAAAAGTTCGGAAATATCATACGATGGATGCCTAGATGAAACATCACCGTTTTTTTGCCTATTTATCGCTGAAACGGGTCATTTGATCGAATCTATGGAAAAAATAGACAAGCTTGATCTAAGCATCATTAATTGCCTGCAAAAAGATGGTTCCTTGTCGCAGCGCGAGCTAGCCGACCGGGTCG
The DNA here is from genome assembly GCA_023432075.1 of Pseudomonadota bacterium. Lineage (GTDB taxonomy): Bacteria > Pseudomonadota > Gammaproteobacteria > Burkholderiales > Burkholderiaceae_B > Achromobacter. The sequence continues at coordinate 2,712 of JAEYVD010000778.1, forward strand.
GCCTGTCTCAGAACGCGTGCTGGCGCAGGCTTCAACGCCTGAACGCTTGCGGCATCATTCGCGGCACGCGCGCAGAGGTCAGCCTGGTCGCCCTGGGCCTGGATCTGACCGTCTTCGTCATGATCCGCACCAGCCACCATGCCAAGGCCTGGGCTGACGGATTCCGCCAGCACGTCGAACGGCTGCCCGAAGTCACGGAGTTCTATCGCATCGGCGGCGATTGGGACTACCTGATCAAAGTCGTCTGCCGCGGCATGGCAGGATACGACCGGTTCTATCAGAAGCTGATCACGGATTTTGAGCTGTCCACGGTGACGGGGTTCTTCAGCATGGAAGCCATTATCGAAAACCGACCGCCTGATTTGCGGCTGCTGGAGGATTGAGGACGATCGGGCGGCGTCGCTGATGACCGCATGGTTCTTTTACCGGCTGCTTGAGCCTTAACGGTCATGTGTTTCAATGCCGGCGGCATATGCCCTACCGTTCACAGGTTTAAATGTCAGCCGCCCTTTCAAAACGGCCCAGCATTTCGCTTGCCAGTTGCCGGTGTAAAAACGGAAATGCGTCTACGGTGCCGCCAGCCCGTTAAAATGCTTCGCACCGTGCAGCCCGGAACTTTCCCGCGGCACACTGCTCGAATCTCACTTATTCCCTCATCGCGGAGACTCGTCCGGCCATGACCCTCTAAGCC
>JAEYVD010000859.1 GCA_023432075.1 Pseudomonadota bacterium
GTCGCATTGGCGCTTGCGATGGTGGACCAGCCGCGCGCCACGCTGCAGGAACTGGCCAAGGCGGTGGGCGTCAGCAAGGCGACCTTGTACCGGTTCTGTAAGACGCGAGACCAGCTGGTGCTGCGCCTGATGACGCATTGCGCGCAGGTCATGAAGCAGGCGCTGGCGAACTCGCACCTGGACACCGCCCCGCCCCGCACCGCGCTGCGCCACCTGATCGAACAGCACCTGGCGCACAAGGAATTGACGGCGTTCCTGATCTACAACTGGAAGCCCGACACCGAGCTGGAGCCCGACATCATGAACAGCTGGTCGGGCTACCAGGAAACACTGGACGCCTTCTTTCTGCGCGGACAGCGCGAGGGCGCGTTCCGCGTGGACATGACCGCCGCCGCGCTGAGCGAACTATTGATCGGCATCATCACCAGCATGGTGGATGCCGAGCGCCGCGGGCGGATTGCCCGCATGGGTATCGCGCAGGTGGCCGAGCAGATGATGCTGCACGGCATCTCGGCCGAGCCGGCTGCTGGCCGCTGAACGGCGGTCCGGATCGCAGCACCCGTGCGCGCACGGGTGCATCGGGCACAAGCCCGCCTTCCGCGCCCGCTCAGGCCGCCGTCACCGGGCGCCCATAAAACGGATAGTTCGGATCGTTGTACCCATGTGCGGACGCGTGGCCCGGGACCACCCAGTCGTTCACGATGGTTTCGTCTTCAGGCGTGATCGTCACGTCCAGCGCCGCGTAGTAATCGTCCATTTGCGCCAGCGTGCGCGGACCGGCGATGACGGCGGTGATGACCGGATTGGCCAGCACCCACGCGGTCGCGAAGTGGCCCGGCAGGACCCCGCGCGCGGCGCTATGCTGCACAAGCTTCTGCGCGATCTGCAGGGATTCCTCGCGGAATTCCGTGGCCAGGATGCGGCGGTCGCCCCGGCCGGCGCGCGTATCGGGCGCGGGCGCCTGACCCGGCAGATACTTGCCCGTCAGCACGCCGCGCGCGATCGGGCTGTAGGGCACCACGCCCAGGCCGTAATGCTTGCACGCCGGCAGGATCTCGACCTCGGGTCCGCGGTTCAGCATGTTGTAGTACGGCTGGCACACCACCGGTTGCGGCACACCCAGCTTTTCACACAGGCGCATCACCTCGGCAATGCGCCATCCGCGGAAATTCGACAGGCCAAAGCTGCGCAGCTTGCCGGCGCGGATCAGGTCGCCCAGCGCCCACAACGCCTCTTCCAGGTTTTCTTCGTGGTAGTCGCGGTGCAGGTACAGGATGTCCATGAAATCCGTATCCATGCGCGACAGGCTCTGTTCCACCCCGCGGATCAGCCACTGCCGCGAGTAATGCGCCAGGTTCGGTCCCTTGCCGACCGGATTGCCGATCTTGCTGGCCAGCACCCAGTCGTGGCGCTGCCCCTTGAGCAGCTTGCCCACCACTTCTTCCGACCGGCCCTCGTTGTAGACGTCCGCGGTGTCGATGAAGTTGACGCCATGATCGCGCGCCGACGCAACGATGCGCGCGGCCTCGTCATCGGGCGTCTGCTCTCCGAACATCATGGTGCCCAGGCAGAGCGGCGATACCCGGAGATTGCTGGTTCCCAGTCGGCGGTAATTCATGGCGTGGTTCCTTGATCGGATGAAAAGATGCGGCCTGGCCACGCGGCAACGCGCGGCCGAACGCGATATCTTGCCCGAAAAAACCTGACATGCCGCAAAACCCCGGCTGGGATGAGGGTGTCAGGCACCGGCCTCGTTGCGCAGGTGTCAGTCGCCCGCGTCCACCGCCGCCAGGATCTTCCCGAACAGCGCGTCCGCATGGGCCGAATTCAGCCAGCGCACGATCACGACCATCTTGCGCTCCGGCTCCACCCACGTGAACGAACTGCCCGCGCCCACCCCGAAGAAGCTGGACGACGGCACGCTGGGAAAGACCTTGCCTTCGTGGTTCAGCCAGATCAAATAGCCGTAGTACGGCGCGATGTCGCAAGGGGTGCGCATGGCCTGCAGCCATTCGCGCGACAGGATCTGGCGGCCGTTCGCCTGGCCGTCGTTCAACAGCATCTGGCCGATCAGCGCCTGGTCGTTGGCGCTGATCGACATCCCGCCGCCCCAGTGCGAACCGCCGGGCACCGACGGCATGCGCTCGCCGTCGATCTCGACCCAGGCGTCGTCGTAGCCGACCCACTGCCAGTTCTCGCTGCAGCCGATGGGCCGCGTGACGGCCTCGCGGAAGACTTCCGGCAAGGGTTTGCGGAACAGATGCAGCAGCGCATAAGACAGCTGATTGATGCGCACGTCGTTGTATTCCCAATACGTGCCTGGTTCCTGCAACGGACGCGCATCGCCCTTCTTGCCGTCCGGCGGCACGCCAAAGGTGACGGCGCGGTAGCGGTCCGCCTGATCCGACACGCCGAAGCGTTCGCCTTCCCATTCGCTGGTCTGCTGCAACAGGTGGCGCCACGTGATGGATGCGTTGCGGCCTTCGTCAAAGCCAATGCCCGGCACGCGCTTGCCCACGGGCTCGTCCACATCCGGCAGCAGGCCGCGGTCATGCGCCACGCCCGCCAAAATGGCAAGGTACAGCTTGGCGACGCTGAACGTCAGGTCGGCGCGGTCCGGCTCGCCCCACGAGGCCACTGTCTTGCCGTCCACCACCACCACGCCGGAGACCGGCCCGCGATCGTGGATGGGACCCAGCAGACGGTTCCACGGCGGCGGGTCGTTCAGGTGCACGCCAAAATTGCCTTTGACGCTGCGATCCCAGGTGGATTCGTGATCGTTGGCGAACTGGATCGCCTGCTGCATGAGCGTATTCATCGGTTCCCTCGTTGTTGTGTGTTCATCCCGCCACGCGTTCGGGCGCGCGGGTCAGATATTCCATGGCCGCCTGCAATCCGCCGGAGCGGTGCGGGACGCCGGCCGCGGCCAGCCCCATCTCCACGCCCGCCAGCGTGCCGCATAGCGTCAGATCATTGAAATGGCCCAGATGGCCGATGCGGAAGATACGGTCGGAAAGCTTGCCCAGCCCCTGCCCCAGCGACATATCGAAGCGGTCCAGAATGACCTTGCGCAGCGCGTCGGCGCTGTGGCCGTCGGGCATCAGCACCGCGGTCAACGCCGGGCTGTGCGCGGCCGCGTCCAGGCTCAGCAGCTCCAACCCCCACCCGGCCACCGCCAGCCGGGTGGCGCGGGCGTGGCGCTCGTGGCGCGCAAACACCTGCGGCAGGCCTTCGGCCGCCAGCATGGCCAGCGCTTCATGAAGGCCATACAGCAGGTTGGTCGATGGGGTGTACGGAAAATACCCCTTGGCGTTGGGCCCCAGCATTTCGCGCCAATCCCAATAGGAGCGCGGCAGGCGCGCGGTCTCGGCCGCGGCCAGCGCGCGCGGCCCCACCGCGTTGAACGACAGGCCCGGCGGCAGCATCAGGCCCTTCTGCGATCCGGACACCGTCACGTCCACGCCCCATTCGTCGTGGCGGTAGTCGATGGAGCCCAGCGAGGAGATCGTGTCGACCATCAGCAGCGCCGGGTGCCCGGCCTGATCGATGGCGGCGCGCACCGCGGCGATGTCGCTGGTGACGCCGGTTGAGGTCTCGTTGTGCACGACGCACACCGCCTTGATGCGGTGCTCGGCATCGTCGGCCAGCCGCGCGCCGATGACGCCAGCATCGACGGGGCGACGCCAGTCGCCTTCGATGCAATCAACGTCCAGCCCCAACCGCCCGGCAAGCTTGCGCCACAAGCTGGCGAAATGGCCGGTCTCGACCATCAGCACGCGGTCGCCCGGCGACAGCGTGTTGACCAGCGCCGCCTCCCACGCCCCGGTGCCCGAGGCCGGAAAGATCACGACAGGCGATTCGGTCTGGAAGACCTGCTTGATGCCCGCCAGCACCGCTTTGCCAAGCTCGCCGAATTCCGGTCCCCGATGATCGATGGTGGCCTGGTCGATGGCGCGCAGGACGCGGTCGGGGACGTTGGTTGGTCCGGGAATCTGCAGGAAATGCCGGCCGGACGGGTGGGAGTTCAGCGTGAGCATGCGGGGCCCCAAAATGGACGGTTTGTATACCAGTGCGGCCTGCGCGCATCTGATGCGACGCGCGCCAGCCTGGCGGACTTGCGGCTTGCGCCACTCTATCCCATTGTTTTTACGTCGATAACCTAGGGTATACACCCATCAAAACCGTAGCGAAGACAGGTTTATAGTCTGCGAAAACAAGGGGAATTTTTGTATACCAATGAGCAGCGATCCTAGCGTCTTGCCGGATCACGCCGGGGCCGTGGCCTCGCCCGATCTCGCGCCCGCCCCAGTCCCAGCGGCCGTTCGCGCCGCCGGCGACGGGCGCACGCTGGCGGGATCGGCGGCCGGATCGCTGCGCGAACGCATCATCCAGGGCGAATTCCCGCCCGGCACCCGCTTGAACGAACGCGCGCTGTGCGACCTGCTGGGCGTGTCGCGCACCCCCCTGCGCGAGGCGTTCCGGCTGCTGGCCGCCGAAGGCCTGGTGCAGATCGAACCGAACCGCGGCGCCCAGGTGGTGGCGCTGTCCGAAGCGAACATCCGCGAAGCCTTCGAAGTGATCGGCGGGCTGGAAGCGATGTCGTGCCGGTTTGCCTGCGAGCGCGCGACCGATGTCGAGATCGCGGAAATCCGCGCGCTGACCTACGAAATGATGGCCAGCCATGCGCGGCATGACCTGCCGACGTACTTTCGCGTCAACCGCGAGATCCACGAACGCATCAGCCTGGCCGCGCACAACAGCCTGCTCAAGCAGCTTTACGACGCGCAGAACGCGCGGATCCAGAACCTGCGCTTCGTCTCGAACGAGAACCGGCAGAAATGGGATCTGGCGATGCGTGAACACATAGAAATGGCGGAGGCCCTTGCCGCGCGCGACGCGGACCGGCTGGCAGCCATCATGCGGCAGCACCTGCAGCGCAAATGCGAGGCGGCGCTCAAGAGCCGGAGCGAGACGATAGATACGCAACACATGTAGTGTCATCAAGAGGAGCCTTCACCATGGCTGATAGTCGCTTCACACCTTGCTGCATCACGCTTTCTCGCTTCACCCCCGCCGCGTCCGCGCTGTCCTTGCGCCGCGTCACGCCATTGAAGGCACTGGCCGCCGCGCTGGTGGCCTGCGCCGCACTGGCATCCCAGCCCGCGCTTGCCGGCAAGAAGGACGACACCTTGCGCATGGCCTACGACCAGGCCCCGGAAAGTGTCGACCCGTACTTCAACAACGTGCGCATCGGCGTCATCATCGCGGCCAACGTGTGGGACACCCTGCTCTACCGCGACCCGGTCACCAACGAGTACAAGGGCCAGCTCGCCAAGAGCTGGAAGCAGATCGATGACAAGACCATGGAATTCGAGCTGCGCGAGGGCGTCAAATTCCACAACGGCGAGGAGTTCGACGCCGACTCGGTGGTCTACACGCTGAACTTCGTGGCCGACCCGAACAACAAGGCGGTCACGCAGCAGAACGTGTCCTGGATCGACAAGGTCGAGAAGATCGACAAGTACAAGGTGCGCCTGACCACCAAGGAGCCCTTCCCCGGCGCCAAGGAATACCTGTCCACCACGGCCGCCATCCACCCCGCCAAGTACTACCAGGAAGTCGGCCCCAAGGGCATGAACGCCAAGCCCGTGGGCTCCGGTCCGTACAAGGTCGTGGACTATCAGCCCGGCAAGTCCATCACGCTGGAACGCAACGCCGACTACTTCAAGGATTCGCCCAAGGCGCAGCCCAAGATCGGCAAGGTGGTCATCCGCTTCATCCCCGACCGCCAGACGCAGATGGCCGAGGTGATCTCCGGCGGCGAAGATCTGATCATGAGCGTGCCCAAGGACCAGGCCGAACAGCTGGGCGGCATGCCGAACCTGCAGATGGTGACCGGCAACACCATGCGCATCGTGTTCATGCAGATGAACATCCTGGAAGGCACGCCCGCGCCGCAGCTGAAGGACGAGCGCGTGCGCCGCGCCATCATCCACGCAATCGACCGCGAATCGATGCTCAAGAACATCGTGGGCGAAGGCGGCGGGCTCATCAACACCATCTGCACGCCGTCGCAGGTAGGCTGCACGCAGGAAGGCGCGCCGACCTACAAGTACGATCCCGCGCAGGCCAAGAAGCTGCTGGCCGAGGCGGGCTATCCCAACGGCTTTGACATCGACATCGTCGCGTACCGCGAACGCAACCAGACCGAAGCCATCATCAACTACCTGCAGGCCGTCGGCATCCGCGCCAAGCTCAATTTCCTGCAGTACGCCGCGATGCGCGACATGATCCGCGCCAACAAGGCTTCGCTCACGCACCAGACCTGGGGCTCGAACCTGGTGAACGACGTGTCGGCGTCCACGCCGGTGTACTTCGCCTTCGGCAGCGACGACATCACACGCGACCCGAAGGTGCGCGACCTCCTGAAAAAGGGCGATACCACCATCGACAGCGATGCGCGCAAAGCGGCCTACAAGGAGGCGCTGGACATCATCGCGGAAAAGGCCTACGCGGTGCC
>JAEYVD010000117.1 GCA_023432075.1 Pseudomonadota bacterium
CCTTGGCGTCGGCAAATGACAAGAACCAGTGGCTGTTCAGGCATTCCTGACGGAAGCGGCCATTGAAGGATTCGCACTGCGCATTGTCCGTCGGCTTGCCGGGCCGGCTGAAGTCGATTTCCACCCCATTTTCATACGCCCATTTGTCCATGGCTTTGGATATGAACTCGCTGCCGTTATCGGTTTTGATGACGCGCGATAAGCCGCGCAGTGCGCATACGCGACCGAGCGTCGCCACCACGTCGTCACCCCGCAGGTTTTGCCCAATGTCGATGGCCAGACACTCTCTGGTGTAATTGTCGACCAGAGTCAACGCACGCAGGCGGCGACCATCGAACAATTGGTCCATGACAAAGTCCATGCTCCAGATGTCATTGATGGCTTGCGCGACCGTTATGGGTTGGCGACGTTGCGCCGACTTATTGCGCTTGGAGCGCTTGTGCCGCAACGACAAGCCTTGTTCTCGATACAAACGGTAGACCCGTTTGTGATTGTCTCGATAGCCTTCGCGGCGCAGCATCACGTGTACACGCCGGTATCCGTAGTGAACGCGCGTATGCGCTATCTCGTGGATTCGCATGACCAGCGCGCCACTGTCGCGTCGGCACGATTCGTAGCGATACAACGACCGGGAAATCATGACTGCGGCGCATGCCTTGGTCACGCCGACGCCGTAGCGCTTCATCAGATCATCCACGAGTACGCGGCGCCGCGAAGGCTTCAGAGCTTTTTTGCCAGAACGTCCTGCAACATAGCCTTGTCCAGCGACAATTCCGCAACCAGGCGCTTGAGGCGATTGCACTCCTCTTCAAGCTGGCGAAGTCGTCGCAGCTCCGAGGGACCAAGTCCGCCGAATTTCCTCTACCAGTGGTAGAAGGTGGCTTCGCTCACGTCCACCTTGCGGCCTTAGCCTTGAGCGAACACGATCAGCTTCCAACGGATATTTCCCTGCGTGGCGTTGTGCTGATGGTGATTCTGTGGGGGGAAAGGGTCGCTTTTGTTAGATGCGATCTCTTTTCCGCAGCCTTCGCAGCGATAAATTCCTGAATTTGGATTGATGTCACCAGGGCTATATATCGTGTCGTACTGGGCGTTGTCACCCTTAGTCAGGTAAACGTCGTACTTGTAATGTGCCATCTCTGACCTCAAGTTAAGTAAACGTGCAAATAAGTAACTTAACACGATGCATCGAGGCGCGCTTACCGCGGCGTGCATGCCTGGTCATACAAGCAGCGAGATTAATTTAACCGTCAGAGCTGTGAGAGATATTCCGTTGATGAAGGCCGTATGTGGAAACGACCGCCACAACCGGCGATAACGGATTCTAAGAACTCGTCCACGAACCCGCCACACCAAAGTTGGCGGGGTCTTTGCATTCAGTGCCTCTGATCGCAGAATGTCGCGCGTGGTGCTTTGGGCTACCTGCCGCGCCGTCCAAACGGAATGTCAGCTAACCTCATTTTAGCCCTTGCTGTTTAACTCCTTCCATGCCTTCAACCAGTCTTCTGCTGAGGTTTTTTTGTTAAGAGCGTCTATCTGGCGCGCGAGGTCATTTAAGCTCACCAGCCCATCCGTAAGTTCATCCTGTATAGCAAGCCTGGGTTCAGGTGCGCATACAGGAATCCATTTGAAGTTCACGATCTCGGCAGCTCGCGTCAGAGCATCTCCCTCGTCGATAGGACAATCTAGTAGATTTACTTCCTTAAGGTATTGCCCCACCGGGTACACGACATATCGGAATGTATTGCGAAACGCTTCATCAAGGCGTTTTGCGGCACTTGAGGCAGGGAGCCCTGATAAGTGCCAGTGAATCCACATCTTTTGACCTGTGGAGATCTGCGGCCTTAAAAATCTATCCACTGCCATCTTGGATCGATGCCCAAGGTTACGATTTAAAGAATCGACGTTTTCTTTCAAGCGCTTTAGCGACCCGGTGTCAACCTGAAAATTAGTCAGTCCGTGGCTGTAAACCCGTCTTTCGACAGCCTCCACTATCCACAAGCGGGCAGCGTCTGCAATCTGATTTGGTACATCCTCATATCTTTCTGATAACTCAATATCCAACTCGTGATGAGTGTTGGAGAGGCTTTCGTTTTTCTGGGTTTCGATCGGAGGCATAGTGGGGGGACGTCGTTCGGAAAACTTGCGAGTCACCAAGTATATGTGAGCATCATGGACGATTAATTGAATAGGCTTCAAGATTGCATGCTGCGCGATTTGGGTTGGTCCTTCTACAGCGTCCTCGCGCTGATTTGCGGTGTTGCTACTGCTTGGTTGCACTGGTGGGTGGTGATGCACCAGGGACTTTGGCCGTACATCATCTTCGAATTGATCCCCGGGCTTCCCGGGGCGGCTTCTGGCGTCTATGCTATACACCGAGATGACAGCAAGGTAGCGTGGGCCGGCGTGCTGCTGTCGTTGTCGCCGCTGGCGACTTGGCTCAGCATCAGACAAACGTCTGATGTAAATTGCAGAAGAGCGTCACGCCGTTGAGACTCCACCACTTGGGGTCTAAGTGGCAAAGCGCTGCCGAATGTGTATCCTGTCGCTTCGACGCCAAGCGTGCATCCGATTGCATGCTTGTGCCAGAGAGGAATCTCTTTTTATTTCAATGGCTTGTGTGGCATTCGGCAGGCGCTTGGTTTCCCACACCTAATGTAAGAGATCGAGCCCCTCCTGCCGCGCCAGAATAGCCCAATCAAATCAGCCGATTGGGTGCTGTGTGAGCCGTAAACGAGGCAATCATCAGAATAATCGCGCCTCTGACGACGCCGCTATCGCGGACCGGGTACTGGCCATCGAGCCCACAGACTCCCACTTTCATCTCTCGACAGATAACGTGAAGTGACCTCCCCGCGCCGGGCATGCCTGTTCAAGGGGTTTTCGCGAGCCTTGGCCATTGCTCAGTCACGTTTGATCTCCGCCCCGTCCCCATCTATCGATGCTTCAGTGACAGCCCAACCCAACCCCGCCGCCTCACCAAAATATAGTGGATTAAATCAACTAATAAGACTATAGTCGCTCCGTGGCCGCGGCTTCTTGCGGTGACAGCAACCGAACGATCAGGAGCAGGCATGACCCGGACTTATCACACGATTCTGTTTGACGTGCAGGACCATGTCGCCACGGTGACGTTGAACCGGCCCGAGAGTCGTAACGCGCTTAGCTCGCAGATGTGTGCGGAGCTGGTGCATGTCATGGAGGCGATCGCTGCCGACCCCGGCGTGCATGTGGCGCTGGTCATGGGCAACGGCCCGGCGTTTTGCGCGGGCGCTGACCTCAAGGAGCGCAAGACCATGAACAGCCAGGAGATGACGGCGCGGCGGGTGCAGGGTTTTGCCGCCTATGCCGCCATTGAACGTCTGCCGCAGCCTGTGATGGCGGTGGTCCACGGTCCGGCGTTTGGTTCGGGGTGCGAGATCGCGGGCGCTTGCGACTTTGTGTTGGCCTCCAGCGAGGCCGTGTTCTGCTACCCCGAAGTGGGTTGGGGAACGGTGGGCGCGACGCAGCGTCTGCCGCGTATTGCTGGCGCTCGCAAGGCCAAAGAACTGTTGTTTACCGGCCGCCGGTTCGACGCCGCCGAGGCGCGCGAGATCGGGCTGGTCAACCATGTGTACGCGCCCGATGCGCTGCGCCCGGAAGCGCTGGCCATGGCGGCCGCCATGGCCCGGGCCCAGCCGCTGACGATGCGGTTGACCAAACGCAGCATCGACCAGGGCCTAGCCACGACGCGCGAAGGCGCGATGGCCATCGAACTGCTGGCCATCGAGGAAAATCTGCGCGGCACGGACTGGCAAGGCGCCATCGCCGGCTTTGGCAAGGAGCCGCAGGCATGAAGACGATGACGCTGGCGGCCGTATTGGCGCAGACGGTGGCGGCGCGAGGCCAGCAGGAGGCCTTTGTCGCCCCAGGCGAACGTTTCAGCTGGAATGAACTGGCCGCCGGGGCGCGGCTGCGCGCGCAGGCGCTGTATACGGCCGGTGTGCGCCGAGGCGACCATGTCGGCATCTTTCTCGGCAATGGCGGCGACTGGCTGCAGCTGTTTTACGCGTGCGCCCTGATAGGCGCGGTGACGGTGCCGGTCAATACCCGGTTCAAGACGGAAGAGCTGGCGTTCTGTCTGCAACAGGCAGACGTCAAGCTGTTGCTGACCGCCGATACGTTTCTGGGCATCGACTTCCTGGATCTGCTGCAAACGGTGGAACCCGCCCTGGCTGAACGCCTGCCAGGCGCGGCGCTGCCGAGGCTGGAGAAAGTGGTGGTGCTGGGTGATCGCAGTCTGCCGGGCACGACCGCCTGGGCAGACTTCATCGAAGGCGCAACCCGTGCCGATGCAGCCGGCTTTGATGCCGCCATGCGCGCCGTCAGCAGCGACGATGTGCTGCTGATTCAATACACGTCGGGCACGACGTCCTTTCCGAAGGGCGTCATGCTCACCCATGCCAATATGCTGGGCAACGCGGCGGCAGTGGCGCAGCGCATGGGCGTGCAGCCGGAAGATCGCTATTTCAGTATCCGGCCGTACTTCCACGTGGCCGGCACCACGCTGTCCATTCTGGTGAGCCTGGTGACGGGGTGCTGCCTGCTGACCTTGCCGCGTTTTGAAGTGGGCGACGCCCTGCGCATGCTGGACGAAGAGCGCTGCACGCTGACGTCCGGCAACGACACCATCTTCCTGATGCTGATGGGGCACCCCGATTTCGATCGGCAGCGGATCCATTTGCGAGGCGGTTGGGCCGCGGCAGGTCCCGAGGTGATGCAGAAGATCCGGGATGTCATGGGCGTGCCCTCGGTGTGCAACGCCTATGGGCAATCAGAGGCCTCGCCCAATATCGTCATGTCGGCCTGGGACGATGCGTTTCCGCTGCGCGCGCAGGGTTGGGCCTTGCCGCATCCCGGCATGGAAATCCGTCTGGTCGATCCGGCCACCGGCGCGGTGGTGGCGCTAGGCGGACAGGGTGAGATCCAGGCCCGTGGCTGGAGCGTGATGAAGGGCTACTACAAGATGCCCGAGGCAACCGCTCGTGCCCTGAGCGCGGATGGTTGGCTTAGCACCGGCGACCTGGGAGAAATGAATGCCGAGGGCCGCTTGCGCATGGTGGGCCGCTTGAAGGACATGTTCCGGGTCGGTGGCGAAAACGTGGCGCCCGCCGAGGTTGAAGAGGTTCTGCACGGTCATCCGGCCGTGCGCATGGCCCAGGTGGTGGGTGTGCCCGACTCGCGGCTGGGCGAAGTGCCGGCCGCCTTTGTGCTGCTACGTGAAGACCAGCAGGCCGAAACCGCCGAGCTCATCGCCTGGTGCAAAAGCCGTTGCGCCAATTTCAAGGTGCCGCGCTATCTGGAAATCGTCGATACCTTTGAGAACATCGGCATGACCGGGAGCTCCAAGGTGCAGAAGAACAAGTTGCGCGCCCACGCGGTCAGCCTGTTCGGGCTGGGAGAAAAGCCATGACGCGCGACGTGGTGCTGTGCGAGTGTTTTGCCCGCGATGGCCTGCAGCATGAGCCGGATTTCATTGCGACAGGCGTCAAGACCGAATTGGTCGACGCGTTTGCGGCGCTGGGCTTCGAGCGGGTGGAAGCAACCTCGTATTCCAATCCGAAGGTGGTGCCGCAGTTTGCCGATGCCAGCGAGATGCTGGCCGCGCTGCCGCGACGGGACGGCGTCTGGTACAAGGCGACCTGCGCCAATGAGCGCGCCGTGCAGCGGGCGCTGGCCGATCTGGAGCAGGGGCAGGGCGCCAACGAGATCAGCTTGCTGGTATCGGCCAGCGAGTCGCATTCCGAGCGCAACCTGAAGCGCAGCCGCGCGGATCAATGGGAAAACATCGCCGGCATGGCCAGGCTGGCCAGTGGCCAGTTTCGTATGATCGGCACGATCTCGGTGGCGTTCGGATGCCCCTTCGAAGGCGCGGTCTCGGCCGATAGCGTGCTGCGCGACGCCGAGCGCTACGCCGCGCTGGGGGTGAACATCGTCACGCTGGGCGACACCACCGGCATGGCCACGCCGCAAACCGTGCGCGACTTGTATGGCGCCCTGCAACGTGAACTCCCGCAGCTCACGCTGGTGGCCCATTTTCATGACACCCGCGCAACCGGCCTGGTGAATTACGTGGCGGCGTTGGACGCCGGCGTACGCTGGTTCGATTGCGCCGTGGGCGGTGTGGGCGGCCATCCGGCAAAGGTGAAGTATGGCGGGGGCCATACCGGCAACGTGGCGACCGAAGACCTGGTCAATCTGTTTGAATCCATGGGGGTGCGCACGGGTCTGGACCTGGACGCGCTGGCTGTCGTGTCGCAGCGTTGCCGCGCGGTGCTGGGGCGCGACCTGCACAGCCGCGTGGCCGACAGCGGCTTCAATCCGCTGATCCGCGCCGGCGCTTGAGCGGCGTTTGTATATCATGCCCTCGTCACCGCAACCGCTCCAAGAGAACTCCATGGCAACTCGAAGCAAGCTTTCCTCGGGCCGTACCGCGCCCGCCGCGCTCAAGGAGCTGTTTTCCTATCGCTTGAACCGGCTGGCCTATGTGTCCAGCCGTATTGCGGCGGGCCTGAACGAAAGCCGCTATGGCGTGGGTCCGCGTGAGTGGCGGATCCTGGCCTTGCTGGGCGCCGCGCCCAATATGTCGTTGAACGCGCTGGCTCGGGAAGCCAACATCGACAAAAGCCAGGCGAGCCGCACGGTGTCCGACCTGATCGAGCGCGGCCTGATCGAGCGCTGCGCGGATGCCCAGGATGCGCGCGGCGTCAACCTGGACCTGACGCGTGCCGGGAAAAAGCTCTATCAAGAGATGTTTCCCGCTGCCGTGGAGCGTAACGAGGAGATGCTGGCCGTGCTGAGCGAAGATGAGCGCGAGGTGCTGGAGCGTGCCCTGGAAAAGATGACGACGCACATGCTGGACATGCTCAATGACTTGAAGGCCGAAGTGCCGGCCCGCCGCGGCCGCGGCGTCCAGCCGCGCTGAGACGATTGCCTGTCCAAGACAGGCTTTCTTTTATTCATAAAGTTGATTTAATCAATTAAATAGAGGCAAAACGATGACTGAATTGATTGTCGAGAACCAAGGCGCGGTGCGCGTGCTTCGGCTGAACCGCCCGGAGAAGCACAATGCGCTGAACACCGCCTTGACCGCCGGGCTGCTGGCCGCGCTGCGCGAGGCCGACCAGGATCCGGCGGTGCGCGCCATCGTGCTGACCGGCAACGGCAAGTCCTTTTGCGCCGGCGCGGATACGACGGAATTTTCGGCGCTGACGCCCGAGCATCCCGAGGCCGTGCTGGCGCGCGCCAACCTGACCACCGATCTGCATCTGGTCTTCTCGCGCATGAGCA
>JAEYVD010000142.1 GCA_023432075.1 Pseudomonadota bacterium
AGGGGCAGGGCGTGTGCATGCGGCCGGGCTGCTGGCACGCCACCCGCGTGGCGGGCGACGAGGTCACGTGCCTGATGCTGACCCGCCGCTCCACCACGGTCGACCTGATCCAGCACCTGACCACGGATGCCAGCACCACGGAGAGCGCCTTCGCGGCCATCCCCGCACGGCAACTCGAAATGCCTCAGGATCTGCTGCAGAGCGCCTGATATCGGGGCGGGATTGAAGGGGGCGCGTCAATCCTCTTCGCTGCACGGGAAACCCAGGCGCGCAAACAAGGGCCACTTGTTGCGGTAGCTGTCCGTCCAGCACATCCCGAAAAATGCCGCGAACGACGCGTCGACCCGTTGGGCCGATATGTGCGCGGCGGCATCGGCGTCGGGCGGACAGAAGACCTGCCCTGGCGTCGGGTACAACGCCCCATCCCAGATGGCGTCGCCGCAGTGCTCGCAAAAATTGCACCATTCCCCTGACCGGGCGGGATTCTGCCGGTAGGTCGGCGCAAGCGTGCGCAGCACCTGCGCCACGTCGGGCGCAAGAGCCCGTGTCGACGAGATCATGGCCGGACCCGGCATCGACTGCCATTGCGCGGGTCCGAACAGCCAGGCCTGAAACGCCAGGGGGTCCAGTCCCGTGCTATCCGCGTCGTCCTCATCCAGCTCCAGGTCGCCCTCGGTGCTGTCGTGGCCGGGCGGCACGGCCAGCGCCGTCACGCGCGACAGCGTGTTGCAAGCGGCGCAGCGGTGCAGGGCCTGCAACACGAAGTACGACGACGCGCGAATGTTGAAAGCCTCTCCGTCCGGACCGGTCATGCTGGGGTCTTGCGCTGCCATGCTGCTGTGTCTTTCCTGTCGCACCGCTGCGGTGCACCGATACTTCTACATGCGGGGGAAATATGACAGAATCCCCCGAAATTCAAGCCCTGGCGCAACCCGCCTCCGCCATCGGGCGCCTGCGCCATCCCGTCATGTCGGAGCCCTGAATGCGCCACCGCCAGATTAGCACCGGATTTTGCCGCGCCGCCCGCCGTCCGTTCCTGGGGCTGGTTGCCGCCTTCGCCGTGGCGGGCGCCTTGTCCGGCTGTGCAGTCCCGTCGCACGACGCCGCCGCCGGGCAGTCTGTCGGCATCGAGGGCGTCACCGCGCAACAGGCGCGCGGCATCGCGCGCGAATCCTACCTCTACGGCGCGCCCATGGTCGCCAGTTATCAGGCCATGTATGCCTACAGCCTGGATAAGCAGGGGGCGCAATACAAGGGGCCGATAAACAGCATCAATCCCGTCGGCACCGCATCCGCCGCCGCGGCCGGGCTGGATCCCGCCTATCTGTATTCCTACGCCGCCCTGGACCTGCGCGCCGAACCCGTCGTCGTCATCGTTCCCCGCGTCGAAAAGCGGCGCGACGTTTCGTTGCAAGTCATGGACCTGTACATGCACCATATTGGCGACCTGGGCTCGCGCGGCGCGGGCGGGGGCGTCTTTCTCGTGGCAGGTCCATCCTGGAAAGGCAAGGCGCCTGCGGGCATCACCAAGGTGATTCGTTCAGAGACGCAGCTGGCCACGCTGGTGGCGCGCACACAGCGGTTCAATCCCGCCGACCAGGAAAACGCCAAGCGCATCCAGGCGCGCTTCAAGGTGCAGCCGCTATCGGCGTTCCGCAACCGGGCTGCGCCCGCGGCCCGCGCCAAGGTGGACTGGAAGGCGCCGGTTCCGCGCGCGCAGATGTATTCGTCGCTCGAGTTCTATGACGAGCTGGCCTTCCTGCTGCAGTTCGCACCGGCACACAAGTCCGAGACCGCGCTGCGCGAGCGCATGGCCACCCTGGGCCTGCGCCCGGACGAGGACTACGACACCGCGACACTCAACCCCGCGTTGCGGCGCGCGCTGCAAGAAGGCATGCACGATGCCCAGAACGACATCGACAAGAACCGCGCGGCGCAGAGTGCCGATGCTGGGGCGCTTTTCGGCGATCGGGACGCGCTGAAGAACGACTATCTGGCGCGCGCGACCGGGGCGCAGATGGGGCTGTTTGTGTTTGGCGGCATGAACGCACCCAAGGCGGCGCCGAAGTTGCCACCGACCTTGCCACCGAAGCCGCAACTCAAATCGCCACCCACGCCACAATAGGCGCGCCGCATGAAGCGCAACTTCAACATCCACGACCTGCGAATCTTCTACGCCGTCGTCATGACCGGCTCGACGCGTCAGGCCGCGCTGGCCATGCACCTGACGCAGCCCGCCATCAGCCACGCAATATCGCGTCTGGAAAGCGCCACGGGCGTTCAATTGTTCGACCGGTCGCACAAAACACTGCGTCCGACGGAAGCGGGGCAATATCTCTACAGCGAAGCCAAGTTCGTGCTGGACGAACTGGTGCGCATCGACGAAGCCCTGCACAGCATCGAACAATTCGGCGGCCGCGGGCTGCGCATCGCCTCGTCACCCGCGCTGGCGCTGGGCTACGCGCCCGACGCGGTGCGCCGTTATCTGGACATCAACGGCACGCGGCCGTTCTCCATCGACGTCGAGTCGTCCATGCAGGTCATCAGCGCCGTGGAAACCATGCGCGCCGACTTCGGTCTGGGTGCTGTCGGCCGGGACAGTACGCGGCTGACGTTCACCCCGTTCCTGCGCGCGGACGTCATGGCGATCGCGCATCGCGAACATCCGCTGGCTGGGCGCGACGCCATTACGGTGCTAGAT
>JAEYVD010000159.1 GCA_023432075.1 Pseudomonadota bacterium
ACAGGGCATGAGCCACGACGAGATCGAGCACATGCTGTATCACGACTGCGGCATGAAGGGCCTGTCGGGCATCAGCAACGACATGCGCGAACTCCTGGCCAGCAATGCGCCGTCGGCCAAGCTGGCGCTGAAGTACTTCGCCTGGCGCGTGGCCGAAGGCATGATCGGCCTGGGCTGCGCGATGAACGGCATCGATGGCATCGTCTTCACTGCCGGCGTCGGCGAAAACTCCGCCGAGATCCGCCAGGCGATCAGCGAGCACTGGGGCTGGCTGGGCATCAAGCTGGACCCCGAACGCAACGCCCGCCACGGGCCGCGCATCTCCACCGACGACAGCCGCATCGGCGTCTACGTCGTGCGCACGAACGAAGAGCTCATCATTGCCCAACACACGCTTGCCCTCGTGAGGCAGCAATGAGCGCGCACCTGCCGCTGGCCGGCAAGCGCGGGCTGGTGACCGGCATCGCGAACGCCGACTCCATCGCGTGGGGCTGCGCCAAGGCGTTTCGCGCGATGGGCGCCGAACTGGCGGTGACCTACCTGAACGACAAGGCCATGCCGCACGTGGCGCCGCTGGCGCAACAGGTGGACGCGCCCTTGCTGATGCCGCTGAACCTCTTGAACGACGGCGAGCTGGAAGCCGTCTTTGCCCGCATCACGGACGAATGGGGCGCGCTGGATTTCGTGCTGCACTCGGTGGCCTACGCGCCGCGCGAGGACCTGCACGGGCGTGTCACGGACTGCTCGCGGGCGGGCTTTCTACAGGCGATAGACGTGTCATGCTGGTCCTTCATCCGCATGGCCAAGCTGGCCGAGCCGCTGATGCGCAATGGCGGCGCCCTCTTCTGCATGAGCTATTACGGCTCGCAGATGGTGGTCGAGCACTACAACATGATGGGACCGGTCAAGGCCGCGCTGGAATCGGCCACGCGCTACCTGGCCGCCGAACTGGGCCCGCAAGGCATCCGCGTCCATGCGATTTCGCCGGGGCCGCTGAAGACGCGCGCCGCGTCCGGCATTGCGGAATTCGACACCATGCTGGACCGCGCCCAGGCCAAGGCGCCCGCGCGCAGCCTCGTGTCGATTGACGACGTTGGCGAAGCGACCGCCTGGCTGGCCACCGACGCGGCGCGGTTGATGACGGGGCAGACGTTGTACATCGACGGCGGGTATCACATCATCGATTGAAGCGGGTCGCTGGCTTGCAGGTGTCAGACACCTGGTCCAGGTCATTCCTCCAGGGCGTCAGACACCTGGTCACACCCTGGCCATTCGAAGGTCAGCCCAGCGTTGCCGGCCCGCCCTGGCGCCAGCGCTCGATGGCTTCCACCGCCTGTTCGGGACTGCCGAAGATTCTATCCGGCCCGATCTTCTTGACCAGCCCCGAGCGCTGCAGCGCCTCGCGGAACTTGCCGTGGCCGCCGGCGACCAGCAATGAGATGCCGCGTTCGTCCAGGATGCGCTTGAGTTCATAAAGCGCCTCGACCGCATCGGCATCGGCCTGGGTCATGGCTTCGGCGTCCAGCACGAACCAGCGCACATCGCCCGCCTGTTCGATGACCTCGCGCGCGCGGCGGCGGAACGCGTCCGCATTGAAGAACCAGACCGAGGACTCGAACAGCCAGATCACGGCGCCCGGCACGGGCTGGGCCTGCGGATTCAGGTGCATCTTGCCCAGCACCGTTTCGCCGGGCAAGCGGCCCAGCAGCGCATCGCGGGGATTGCCGGACACATACATGGCATAGAGCAGCGTCGCGCCCACGGAAACCGCGACGCCTTGCAGCACGCCGAACCCGACCACGCCCACGGCCGCCAGGACGCCGAACGCGAGTTCGATCCGCGAGATCCGCGCCAGCCGCTTGAAGGCATGCCAGTCGAACAGGCTGGCCGCGGCGAGCAGCAGGATGGCCGACAGCGCAAACTGCGGCAGCCAAAACAGCGGCTCGCTCAACAGGCCCACCACCACGGCCAGCGCGGCCGCCGCGCTGATGCTGACGAGCGGCGACGACCCGCCGGCCACCAGCCCGACCGCCGTGCGCGAATCGGCGCCCGTCACGACGTAGCCCTGGAACAAGCCCGCGGCCACATTGGCCGCGCCAAATCCCACCAGTTCGCGGTTCGGGTCGACGTGGTCGCCCGTGCGCGCCGCAAAGCTGCGCGCTGTCACGATGCCACTGGAAAAACTGACGACCAGCACCCCCGCCGCGCCCAGCAGGATGCCGTCCACGCCTTCCAGACTGACGGGCAGATGGAAGGCCGGCAGCCCGGCCGGCACGTCGCCCACCACCGCAATGCCCATCGCGGGGAAATTGAAGAGCCAGGAAAGCAGGCAGGTCGCGACCACCAGCAAAATGGGGCCTGGCCACGAAGGCCGCCAGCGTTTGATCGCCACCAGGAAGATGCACGAGGCCAGCCCCAGGAACAGCGTCGGCAGCCGGATTTCGGACAGCCGGTGGGACAGTTCCATGAACGGGTGGATCAGGCCGCTGTTGCGCAGGCCCACGCCCGTCAGGCCGCTCAGTTGCGACGTCGCCAGCGTGACCGCCACGCCGGCCATGTACCCGATCAGCACCGGCCGCGACAGCAGGTTCGCAAGCACGCCCAGCCGCAGGACCCGGGCGATGAGGCAACCCACGCCAACGGTGAGCGCGATGCTGGTGGCGGCCTGCAGCCGCGCCTCGGGTGTGGTCAGCGCCATGCCGGTCAACGTGGCGGCAATGAGGGTGCAAGTGGCGGTGTCGGGACCGACGATGAGGGTGCGCGACGAGCCGAAGAACGCGTAGGCAAGCATGCCCGCAATGGCGGCCCACAGCCCGGCAACCGGCGGCACCCCCATCATGGCGGAATAGGCCAGCCCCACCGGCAGCGCCACCGCGGCCACGCTAAAGCCCGCCGTGATGTCGCGCCGGGCCGAGTCGCGGGTGATGCCCCGGAAGTTGGCCAGGCCAGGAATGACGCGAAGGTTCATGGTGCAGCAGGACGACCTGAAAAAAGGACTCCCACAC
>JAEYVD010000231.1 GCA_023432075.1 Pseudomonadota bacterium
ATCTTGGCGTGGCGTTCGGCCATGCGCGCTTCGCGCTCCTTGACGATCTTGGTCACCTGGGCGCGCTGCGTGTCGTTCAGGCTATCCCAGACGGCCAGCCATTGGTCACGAACCTGCTTGGCTTGCGGTTCGAACGCGTCGCGGCGCTTTTCCGACTGGTCGATGAGGGCACGAGGATCGAGCTTGCCGCTGTCCAGCTGCGCCTTGAGCAATTCATGGCGCTGGCCGCCCGCGGCGCGCATGGCTTCGTGCAGGCTGCGCTGGCTGTCCTGGGCGGTCTTGAAGAGGGCCTCCTGCTTGGCGTCGAGCTTCAGCTCGGCAACTTGCGCCTTGGAGACGGGGCCCAGGCCGGGGATGAGCAGGCCGTCGCGCATTCCCTTGTGGAAACCACCGCCGCGATGGCCTTCGTGCATGGCGGCCGGACCGCCGTCAGCGGGCGGCGGCGGCGCGGCGATGGCGGAGCCAGCCGCGAAACCGCTCGACGCGGCGACGATAGCAAGGACGGCCAGATTGGAGCGGATAGCGAATCGGGACATGAAGGTCTCCTGAAAGTGAAGAAAGCGAGGCCATTGTGCGATCCCGATGGTTTCATCCAGGTTTCGTTTGCGGCCGTCTTGTTTCAGTCGATTGCTTGCCCTGCAGACGCGATAACGGGGCCCTCGAGGGCCCCGTAGGCATGCCGCCCCATTTACGCAACGGGACAGCTTCAGTCAGCTGCTGGCGCGGGTCAGCCTGCGTCCCAGGCCGCCATGTATTCCTTCCAGTGCGGGGCGTCGCTGGCGCCGAGCGTATCGCGCACCAGTGCGATTTCGGCCTCGTAGGCCGTGCGGTCCAGTTCGCCGCGCAGGAAACGGAAACGGCAGTAGACCAGCCACGTATTGACGACGTCGGTTTCGCAATACGCCCGCACCTCGTCGGCGCGGCCCGTGCTCCAGGCCTCCCAGACCTTGCTGCCGTCCATGCCCAGCTTGCCGGGAAAGCCGCACAGCTTGGCCAGTTCATCGAGCGGCGCGTTGGCGCGGCCGTTGTACTTGGCCAGCACGTCCATCAGATCGACGTGCCGCGTGTGGTAGCGGGAGATGTAGTTGTTGAACTTGAAGTCGCGGTCTTCTTCGCCCATGTCCCAGTAACGCGGCGCGGGCACGCCCTGGATCAGGCTGCGGTAATGCAACACGGGCAGGTCGAAACCCGAGCCGTTCCAGCTGACGAGGCGAGGCGTGTAGCGCTCGATGGTCTTGAAAAAGCCCGCGAGCAGCGCCGCTTCGGGATCGTCCGGCTGGCCCAGCGTCTTGACGCGAAACCCCTGGTCGTCGCGGAACACGCAGCCCACCACCGCCACCTTGTGCAGGTGCAAGGGCAGAAAGTCGTGTCCCACGGCTTCACGCCGCGCCGTCAACGCACGCTCAACAACTTCATGGTCGGGCACGTCGGCGCCCCAGCCGTTGAGCTTGCGCAGCCCGTCGGCATCGGGGATGGTCTCGAGGTCGAATACCAGGGTGGGCGTCATTTGGGCGGCAGATATTGCATCGGGTCGACCGGCGTACCCTGGCGGCGGATCTCGAAGTGCAGACGCGGCGAGGTGGTGTCGCTTTGGCCCAGCTCGGCGATCTTGGCGCCCCGCTTGACCGTCTGGCCGGTCTTCACCAGCAGCGCGCGGTTGTGCGCATACGCGGTGATGAAGCCATTCTGGTGTTCGACGATGATGAGGTTGCCCAGTCCACGCACGCCGTTGCCGCTGTACTTGACCAGCCCATCGGCCGCGGCGGTGATCGGGTCGCCCAGCGCGCCGGCGATATCGATGCCCTTGCTGCTGCTGTTAAAGCCCTGCACGATCTGGCCGTTGGCCGGCCAGGCCCAGTTGATGACGCCAGCGTCGGCCGCGCGCGGCGCCGGCTTGGTGTCCACGGGAGCCGGCGCCGGCGTGGGCGTGGCGTCGGGCGCAGGCGTGCTGGCCACGGGCGTTTCCGGCTGGTCCAGCGGACGCGGTTGCGGACGGGCGCCGGTCACCGGCGCGGTCTGTGCGCCGCCGGTGCCGCTGCCGGACATGCGCAGCACCTGTCCCACCGAGATCTGGTTCGGATCGCTGATATTGTTCCAGCGCTTGATGTTTTCGATGTCGACGTTGTTGGCGCGGGCGATCTTGTAGAGCGTGTCGCCCGGCTTGACCACATAGCTGCCGGACGTCGCCGTCGGCGCGGGTTGCCCGCCGGTCATGTCGACCACCGGGGCACGAGTACCTTTGGAAGCGCAGCCGGCCAGAATGGCGAGGCTGAGGACCCCCACTGCAAAGAGCGGGCGGCGCAGGCGCGTCATGGACGCGCCCAAATTCATATCGGTCAGTTGCAACTGCCCGTTGAGCATACGTTTCTCCTGTTGCTCAAGATTGTATTCCGGACCGTAGCGGCACAAAGCGCACGGCCTCTAGTTCGGTTCGTTTCCAGCTTGCCGCGCCCGTGCGTTCGATCAGAACCAGGCGCTGGTTCGAGCCCCCTTCGGGAGCGATGAGACGGCCTCCCGGAGCAAGCTGCGTCAGCAGCGCTTGCGGGATGGCCAGACCTGCGGCAGCCACAACGATAGCATCGAACGGCGCCACGCCGGGCAGCCCCAAGGTGCCGTCGCCATAGATGAGGCGGATCCTTGTGGTGAGCCGCAAGGCGCGTAAATGCTCGCGCGCCAGCTCGTACAGCCCGCGTATGCGTTCGATGGTGTGGACATCGCGCACGAACTGCGCGAGCACTGCGGCCTGATACCCGCAACCGGCTCCGACCTCGAGCACACGGGTGGGCGCGCGGTCTTCGCAAGCAGCCGCGATCATACGCGCGACGACCCACGGCTGGGAAATGGTTTGCGAGTGACCGATGGGCAAGGCCGCGTCTTCGTAGGCGCGGCTGGCCAGCGCCTCGTCCACGAACAGATGGCGCGGCACGGCGGCCATTGCGTTCAGGACGCGCTCGTCCGTGATGCCTTGGGTGCGCAGGCGCTGGACCATGGCCTGGCGCAACCGTTCGGAGTTAAGGCCCAGATTGCTGCCCGCCTGCGGCAGCGGCGCCTGCGATTGCCGGGGCAGCGTGGCGGCGGAAATTCGCGTGTTGCTGTTGGCCGGCGTGTAGCCGGGGCCGAGACGGCCGGCGTCGTGCCGGGCCGGGCTGCTGCGGCCCGCCGCGCCGGGTGTCAGGTCCGGCTGGCTTATGCGTTTGCGCATAGCGGCTCCGCCCAGGTGCGGATCTCGTCGAGCTGGCTGTGCTGCGTCAGGTCCAGGCGCAAGGGCGTGACCGACACGATGCCCTGCTCGACGGCATGGAAGTCCGTGCCGGGCGTGGCGTCCGCGGCCAGACCCACCGGTCCGATCCAATAGACCGTGTCGCCGTAGGGCGTGGTGGTGCGCACGACGGGCTGCGACGGATGCCGCTTGCCCAGACGCGTGACCGCAAAGCCGTGCATGTCTTCGAAGCGGCGGTTGGGGATGTTGACGTTGAGCAGCACCGGCGCCGCGAGCGGCTGGGCCAGATGGCGCTCGACCACCAGGCGGGCCGCACGCGCGGCCGATTCGATGTGCTCCCAGCCTTTTTCCGCCAGCGAGAACGCGATGGCGGGAATGCCGAACAGATATCCTTCGCTGGCCGCGGCGACGGTGCCTGAATAAAGGGTGTCGTCACCCATGTTGGCGCCGTTGTTGATGCCCGACACGACGAGGTCGGGACGCGCGTCCATGAGGCCCGTCAGCGCGACGTGCACGCAATCGGACGGCGTGCCGTTAACCGCAATGAAGCCATTGGAGGCGGTACGCACCGACAGGGGCCGGTTCAGCGTGAGCGAGTTGGAGGCGCCGCTGTGGTTGGTCTCGGGGGCGACGACGGTCAAATCGCCCAGCCCTTCCAGCGCCGCCACCAGCGCCTCTAGGCCGGGGGCCGAGTAGCCATCATCGTTCGAAACCAGAATTCGCATTGTGCATCCGAAAGAAAATAAAACGCGGGTGACGCTGCGGATTGTACCCGCGGTAGAATCCGCAGCCATTACTACAACAACGGACTCCCTTTCCATGGCGATAACCGAACCTTCCCTGGCGTTTACCATTGCGCTCGTCGTGCTGGCCTACCTGATCGGCTCCGTGCCGTTCGCGGTGGTCGTCAGCAAGCTGATGGGCCTGCAGGACCCGCGCAGCTACGGGTCCAAGAACCCTGGCGCCACCAACGTGCTGCGCACCGGCAACAAGACCGCCGCCGCGCTGACGCTGCTGGGGGACGCCGCCAAGGGATGGTTCGCGATCTGGCTGGCCGAGAAGCTGGCGCCGGGCATCAGCCCCGTCGCCCTGGCCTGCGTGGCGCTGGCGGCATTCATCGGTCACCTGTACCCCGTGTTCCTGGGGTTCAAGGGCGGCAAGGGCGTGGCGACCGCGCTGGGCGTGCTGGTGGCGATCCAGCCCTGGCTGGCCGTGGCCACTGCCGCGACCTGGCTGATCGTCGCCATCTTCTTCCGGTATTCGTCGCTGGCGTCGCTGGTCGCCGCGTTCTTCGCCCCCGTGTATTACGTGTTCGGATCGGGCCTGGCCTGGCAGGCGCAGCCCGCGCTGGGCGTAGCGCTGGCAGTCATCGGCATCCTGCTGTTCTACCGCCATCGCGCCAACATCGCCCGCCTGATCCAGGGGACCGAAAGCCGTATTGGCAGCAAGAAGAAGTAGCTTCCCCAGGGAAAACTGACGGAACGGGCGGCTTGGCCGCCCGTTTCATTTCAGGCGATATCCGCCAGGTCCCAGCGGGGCTTGACCGTGAAGCTGTGCGCACTGGCGTCCAGCGTGGCCAGTCCCGCCTTCACCCGCTCGGCCGCCGCGAAGGCAATCATCGCGCCATTGTCGGTGCAGAGTTCCAGCGGCGGAAAGTACGCGCGCGCCTTGAGGGGCTTGAGCGCGGCATCCAGCTTGGCGCGCAGGAGCTGATTGGCTCCCACGCCGCCCGCCACGACCAGCCGCCGCAGACCGGTCTGCTTCAGGGCGCGGATAGCCTTGGCCGCCAGCACTTCCACAATGGCCGCCTGCGTGGCGGCGGCCAGATCGGCACGGGTCTGCTCGTCCAGGCCGCCGTTCTGCTCAGCCGCCTTCACCCGGGTCAGGACGGCCGTTTTCAGACCGCTGAAACTGAAATCCAGGTCGCCGCTGTGCAGCATCGGCCGCGGCAGGTCAAAGCGCGACGCATCGCCGCTGGCAGCCAGCCGGGACAGCGCCGGCCCGCCGGGATAGCCCAAACCCATCAGCTTGGCGGATTTGTCGAAGGCCTCGCCCGCGGCGTCATCCAGCGTTTCGCCCAGGAGTTCGTAGCGCCCCACCCCGTCCACCCGCATGAGCTGGGTATGCCCACCGGACACCAGCAAGGCGATGAAGGGAAATTCGGGCCGTGGATCGGCCAGCATCGGCGACAGCAGATGGCCTTCGAGGTGATGGATGCCAATGGCCGGCAGGCCACGCGACCAGGCGAACGCCTGCGCCACGCTCGCGCCGACCAGCAAGGCGCCCGCCAGGCCGGGGCCGGCCGTATAGGCTACCGCCCCGATATCCGACATCTGAATGCCCGCATCGTTGAGCACCTGACGGGTCAGCGGCACCACGCGGCGGATGTGATCGCGCGAGGCAAGTTCCGGCACCACGCCCCCGTATTCCTGGTGCATGGCGATCTGGGTGTGCAGGGCGTGCGCGAGCAGGCCGCGCTCCGTACAGACGGCTGCGACGCCGGTTTCGTCGCAGGAGCTTTCAAAGCCGAGAATGATCATGGCGGCAGAGTTTACAACTGATGCGAAAATACGCCTGTTCTTGAATGGGACGGAGGTTTGCGCCCCGCCCGCCACAACCTGAAAATCCTGCAAAAACCCTGGGGACTCGAATGCTGGAGAAGCTATTCAAGCTGCGTGAGCACGGCACGACCGCAAGAACGGAAGTCGTTGCCGGCCTGACGACATTCCTGACGATGTC
>JAEYVD010000249.1 GCA_023432075.1 Pseudomonadota bacterium
CCTTGCCGGGTCAGCTCCGCCACGCCGATCACGATGAACAGCGAAGAATCCTTCAGGCTGATGATGCACTGGTTGCCCAGCGGCGGAATCATGCGCCGGAAGGCGACCGGCCCGATGATGTGCAGCAGGATCTTGTAAAAAGGCAGGCCCATCGCCTGCCCCGCTTCCTTCAGCCCCTTGTGGACCGACAGCAGCGAACCACGCACGATTTCCGAGATGTACGCCCCCGAGTTGATGATGAGGGTGGCGATCGCCGCGAATTCGGCGTCGACCCGGATGTCCGCCAACAGCGGCAGCGCAAAGTAGATGAACATGACCTGCACCACGATCGGCGTGCCGCGGATGACCGCGACATACACCTGCGTGATGCCCGAGAGCACCGCGTTTCCGTAGGCCCGCGTCACGCCCGAAAGCGCGCCGAGCAGGAAACCGCCCGCCAGGCCCCAGAAGGTGATCTTGATGGTCATGAGCGTACCCGTCAGCAGATTGGGTAACGCGTCCTCGATGACAGCCCAGTCAAACTCCACGATCTTCCCCCAATGGCGCGCGCGGGCGCACCCACATCATGGCGGACGCGCCCGCGGCAAGGGTGGCGGCTGTCGCCACGCCCTTGCCCGCGGTTCAGGCGGCGCGTCCGTAGAAAATGCCGCTTGCCGAGCCGATCAGGGCTTCTTGCCGAACCACTTGGTGTAGATCTTGTCGTACTCGCCGTTCGCCTTCAACGTGGCGAGCGCCTTGTTGACCTCGGGCACCAGTTCGCTGCCCTTGGGGAACGCAATGCCGTAGAAGTCGCCGCTCTTGACCGAGCCGACCACCTTCACGCGGCCCTTGCCCGCCGTATTGGCGTAGTACTGGACGTTGGGCGTGTCGTGCACGGCGGCGTCGACCCGGCCGGTCGCCAATTCAAGATAGGCGTTGTCAATGTTCGGGAACAGCTTGAGCTTGGCGTCGGGCACCTGGGCCCTCAGGAAATCCACGGTCGCCGTGCCGGTCTTGACGGCAACGGTCTTGCCGGCCAGGGACTTGGCGTCCTTGATGTCGGTGTTCTTTTCGCCGACCAGGATGGCCAGGCCGCTTTCGTAGTAGGGATCCGAGAAATCGATGACCTTCTTGCGGTCGTCGCGTATCGTGATACCGGCCAGCGCGGCGTCGATATTCTTGGTTTGCAGGCCGGGAATGATGCCCGCGAAGTCCATCGGCTGCAGTTTGTACTTGAGGTTGAGTTGCTTCGCGATGGCCGCCCACAGATCCACGTCGAATCCGACGTAGGTGTTGCCCTGCTTGAATTCGAACGGCACGAAAGCGGTATCGGTGGCCACCACCAATTCCTTGCCCTGGGCCTGGACGGCGGAAGTGGCGCCGAACAGGGTCAGGGACAGGCCCACCATTGCGGCGGCGACTTTACGTTTGATCATGAAACTCTCCTCTTGGGGAGCGCAGGGCACCCCGGGCTTGTTGTAAGGGCATGATTCCTGGGTCGCGCCGGGATCGCCAGCGCAACTTACCGACGATCTTAACGCAACAATCCACGCCCCGGCGGGTGGCGGACCCCTTACAATCCGCGAGACATCCGGAGGTTTTCGATGGCCTACAAGTATGTGCGCATCGCTGGAAACCGCCGCCAGGTCGGCCTGGCGCTGGGCAAGCTGGCCCGCCCCATCATGGGGACCTATCTGGACCAGAGCGGCACCTGGAGCGCCCTGCGCCCGTGGCGCGGCCACCCGTTCGTCGATGACTTGGCCCAACAGGCGCAGGCCGCCATGCCGCAGATCTGGGAAGAACTTGAAGGCCTGGCCGAAGGCTTGCGCATGCCGGTCAGCGACGTGCTGCTATGGCATTGCCGGGGCGATCTGCTGCACAGCACCACGGATGGCTGCACGTCGGTCGCCATGCGGGCGGCAGACGGATCGCGCTGGATCGGCCACAACGAGGACGGCGATCCCTTTCTGTATGGCCGCTGCCACCTGGTGGATGTCGCGCTGGACGATGCGCCCGGCTATCTGAGCTTCTATTACCCGGGCTCTCTGCCCGGCCACACCTTTGCCGCCAACCGCGCGGGCCTGGTGCAAACCATCAACAACCTGCGTACCCGGCAGCGGCATGCGGGCGTGCCGCGCATGTTCCTGGCGCGAGCCGTCCTGGACTGCACGACGCTGGACGAGGCCGTGACGCTATTGCGCGAGCAGCCCCACGCGGGCGGATTTCATCATCTGTTGGGCGCGGCGGGAGATGCGCGCGTGCTCAGCGCCGAGGTGACGCCGGGATCGGTGTCCATCCAGGAAGTCGGCCGGCGCTACGGCCATGCCAATCACATGGTGCACGCCGCCACGCGTGGCCAGGCGCAGCTCGTGACCGACTCGTCGCGGGCGCGGCAGAACCGGATCGAAGGCCTGGTGGATGGGTGGTTGCCGGAATCGACCCACGCCGACATGCTTGCCGCCCTGCTCGATACCCAGGGCCATTTGCCGATCCTGCGCACGGCAAAGGACGACCCCGACGACGAGAACACGCTGGCCACCGCGATGTTCGAAATCACCGATGAGGCCGTCGTCCTGCGTGTTTACGACCGCAAGGCGCGCGCGGATATCGCGCTGGACGTGATGTCCGATCCCGAATGAACGGGACCGGACATCGCGGCGGGCATTACTGCGCGCCGTAGCCGCCACCCCCCGGCGTTTCCACGACGAACACATCGCCCGGCCGCAGCTGCGCGCTGTCCTGGGGACCGAGTTCTTCGATGGTGCCATCCGCGCGTTCAACCGTATTGCGTCCCATGGCGCCCGGCTGGCCGCCGGCCAGGCCGAACGGCGCATAACGCCGGTTGTTCGACAGGATGGCCGCGGTCATGT
>JAEYVD010000268.1 GCA_023432075.1 Pseudomonadota bacterium
TCGAGGCGCGCGGCCTGGACGCGTCCCCCATGATCCGGAACAAGCTGGCGGGCGCGGGCGATGCGCAAAGCGCGGCCATCGTGGACATCATCCTGCGCGACGAAATCGGCCATGTCGCGATCGGCAACCACTGGTACAAGCAGCAGTGCGCGCTGGCGGGCAAGGAGCCGGTGGCGTGCTACGCCGAACTGGCGGCGCGCTACCAGGCGCCCCGGCTGCGTGGCCCCTTCAACCTGGAGGCGCGGCGCGCCGCCGGATTCGACGACGACGAGCTGGCCGCGCTGCAAGCCGGCTGATTGGAAGACAGAAAGATGAACATCACGATCGACGCGCTGCTGACGGGCGCGGTGCGGCCGCTGGGCGACTCGGGACGCGAGAGCGGCATCGACAAGCATCCGGTTGCCGAACGGCGCTGGCTGGGCCTGGAAGGGTTGGACGGAGACGAACAGGCGGACCGGCGCTTTCATGGCGGCCCGGAGAAGGCGCTGCATCACTATGCGCGCGATCACTATCCCGCGTGGCGCCAGGCGCTGGGCGAACGCGCCGTGCTGCGCGCGCCCGGCGCCTTCGGCGAAAACCTCTCCACGAACGGCATGACCGAAAGCGACGTGTGCGTGGGCGACATCTATCGCGCGGGCACGGCGCTGATCCAGGTGTCGCAGGCGCGCCAGCCGTGCTGGAAACTGGACCACCGGTTCCAGCACAAGGGCATGGCCGCGCAGGTTCAGGCCAGCGGCATGACGGGCTGGTACTACCGCGTGCTGCAGACGGGCTGGCTGTCGGCTGGCGACACGCTCACGCTTGCGGACCGGCTGCATCCGCAATGGCCGCTGGCGCGCGTGCAGGACGTCCTGAGTCGCCGGGTGCTCGATCCCGACGTGCTGCACGCGCTTGCCGCGCTGCCCGAACTGTCGCCCAACTGGCGTGCGCTGTTTGAAAAGCGCGCCCGTGCCGGTGAAGTCGAAGACTGGACGCGGCGCCTGCAAGGCGATGCCGCGATCGCACCTCCCAAGGAATCCCAAGCATGAAATCCCTGTTGAACGGCGCGCGTGCCCGCGCCGCGGTGACGACCGCCGCGGTGACGGCCGCCGCAATGACGGCCGCTGCCATCATCCTGCCCGCGCCCGCGGCCCTGGCCGCCGACTCGTTTGCCGCCTGCCTGTCAACACTGCGCGCGCCCGCCTTGAAGGCCGGCGTCTCGGGAGCGACTTTCGACACGCATACCGCCCAGCTTGTGCCCGACATGGCGGTGATCGATCTGCTGGACGCGCAGCCGGAATTCAAGACGCCCATCTGGGACTACATGGCGGGCCTGGTGGACGACGAGCGCGTGGCTGACGGGCAGGCCGGCATGGCGCGGTGGCAGGCCGAGCTGGAACGAGCCTCGGTGCGCTATGGCGTCGACCCGGCCACCATCGCGGCAGTGTGGGGCGTGGAAAGCAATTTTGGCCGCACGCTGGGCGGCCGACCGTTGCTGACCTCGCTGTCCACGCTGTCGTGCTATGGACGGCGGCAGGCGTATTTCCGCGGCGAGTTCTTTGCCACGCTGAAGATCATCCAGGACGAGCACATCGCGCCCGAGCGTCTTGTCGGATCCTGGGCGGGGGCATTCGGCCAGACCCAGTTCATGCCGTCCACCTACCTGCGGCTGGCGGTGGACTTTGACGGCGATGGCCGCCGGGATCTGGTCGACAGCGTGCCGGACGCGCTGGGGTCGACGGCCAACTTTCTCAAGCGCGCGGGCTGGAATCCGGCGCTGGTCTGGGGCTACGAGGTCAAGCTGCCAGCCGGGCTGGATACGGCCGGGGCAGGCCGCAAGAACAAACGCCCGATGTCCGCGTGGGCCAAACAAGGCGTGACGCGCGCCGACGGACAGCCGTTGCCGGCGGGCGATACGCCGGCCGGGCTGCTGCTGCCTGCCGGCCGCAACGGCCCGGCGTTTCTCGTCACGCGCAATTTCGACGCCTTGTATTCGTACAACGCGGCCGAAAGCTATGCGCTGGCGATCGCGCATCTGTCGGACCGCCTGCGGGGCGGCGGTCCGCTGTTACAGGCCTGGCCGACGGACGATCCCGGCCTGTCGCGCGCCGAGCGGCGCGAGCTGCAGCGCCTCTTGATCGCCCGGGGCTATGACCTGGGCGAACCCGACGGCATGATCGGCGCCCGCACGCGCCAGGCCTTGCAGGCCGCCCAGCGCGAACTGGGCCTGCAGCCGGACGGGCGCGCGGGCCAGAAGGCGTTGAAGGCGCTGCGGGCAGCGGCGGCCCCGGCCTAAGGGTGAGCCAGACCGCTTGGCCGCGCGTGATTTACAACTTTTGCAAAGTCGTCGCGGGCGGCAACAGCATTGACGCACACCGCGCTTTTCATGGGCCTATACTGATTTCCCGACTTTTTCAGGAGCGCGGCAATGAGCCTATTGGACACTTTGGCCTCGATGGCCGGCGGCGGTCAGCAAGGCGGATCGGCCTCGCTGCTGCCCGCGCTGATCGAGCAACTGAACAAGTACCCCGGCGGCCTGACCGGGTTGATCGCCAGCTTCCAGAAGGGCGGACTGGGCGAAATCGTAGCGTCCTGGGTGGGCACGGGCCAGAATCTGCCCGTTAGCTCGAGCCAGCTCGGCGCCGTGCTGGATCCCGGCGTCGTGAACGAACTGGCCGCCAAGACGGGGCAAGACGAGAGCTCCGTGCTGGATTCCCTGTCGGCCCTGCTGCCGCAACTGGTCGACAAGGCCACGCCGGAAGGCGCGGTGCAGCCCGGCCAGCCATTCAATCCAGCCGATCTGCTGGGTTCGCTTTCGGGCATCTTCGGCAACCGCGGATAAGGGCAGGGCAGTTTTCTGGAACATCCGCAGCTCAAGTCCCCCCTGCGCCGGCGCCTGTTTCAGGCGCTGGCCCTCGGCGCGCTGGCGCCCTTGGCGGCATGCTCGCCGCCGGTTTCCGTAAATGCCACGTTCCTGCAGCTCTGGCGCAGCCACGCGGATCTGTCGCCTGACGACTGGCGGCTGCGGCTGCGCAGTTTCCGCCGGCTGGGCAGCCGCGAGATCTTCCTGCAATGGACCGGCCTGGAAGGCGGGCGGCCTGACGACTGGATGGCGCCCGGCGCGCTGCTGGACACGCTGTTCGACGAAGCCGCGCACCAGGGCCTGGGCATCCACGTCGGCCTGCCGTACGACCAGCGCTGGTGGGACGTGCTGGCCCG